>JBAXUW010000220.1:0-5433 GCA_037129495.1 Planctomycetota bacterium
CTGCTGTCTGCGCTGCTGCTTTGCCTGCTGGCTGGACGGTGGGCTGTGGCTGACGAGCCGGGGAGTGATGTGATCGTCGCGCCACTCCAGGAAGTCTTGCCCGCGCCGGGTGGCGAGAGCGGACCGCAACTATTGCCTCCGACCAAGCCCAATGGGCCCGTCGTGCTCGATATGCCCTACGAGGAAGCACCCTATTGTTCCGAGGATTGCCCTGCCCCTGGCGCCAGCTTTCCGGAGGGCTTTGACGATCTCTGGGCGGCGCGGCCGTGGTCCTGGCAGATCTTGCCCAACAACCTGATCTATACAAGCTACCTCGCCGGCCCGAAGGAACCGCGGATTGGCACTGTCTGGTATCAAGACTCTGCGACTGATCCTTTGAATCCGGCCCAGAGCGGGGGCCTGCTCTGGGACACCACGCTCGGAGGCCGGGCCTCGATCCTCCGCTACGGTTCCGATCCGGTGCTCCATCCGCAGGGCTTCGAAGTGCAGATCGAGGGGGCGGCGTTTGTGCGGCTCGACCCGCAGGAAGATCGCGACCTGCGAAGCGCCGACTACCGCTTCGGCGTGCCGCTCGTGTACGGCCTCGGCCGCTGGCAGACAAAGCTCGCCTACTACCACAATAGCGCCCACCTCGGCGACGAGGCGATGCTCAGGCATCCTGACTTCCCCCGGGTGAACTACGTTCGCGACGCTATTGTGTGGGGAAATTCTTACTACCTGTTTGATTGGCTGCGGCTCTACGGCGAGGTCGGCTACTCGTTTTTCAATTCCGGCGGCTCAGAGCCTTGGGAGTTTCAGTTTGGAACGGAGCTGATCCAGGCCCGGCCCACGGGCATTCATGGCGCGCCATTCTGTGCGGTCAACGGCATGTCGCGGCAAGAACTCGACTGGGGCGGGAATGTCTGCGTGCAGGCCGGCTGGGCCTGGCGGGGCCGACGCAGCGAAAAGCTTTTCCGCGTTGGGTTTGAGTATCTCTACGGCTCTGATCCGCAGTATCAGTTTGTCTTCTACGACCAAAACCGCTACGGCATCGGCATGTGGTATGACTTCTGATTCTGCCCGGAGCCGGCAGCTTGGAGCCCAGAAGCTGGAGCCGACACCGTGCCTTTGCTTGCGATCGAGACCACCTGCGACGAGACCGCCGCCGCGGTCATCGCCCGCGACCGCACGGTGCTGTCGAGCGTGGTGGCCAGTCAGGAGGCACTTCACGCCCGGTGGCGAGGCGTTGTGCCGGAGGTGGCGTCGCGGGCCCATGTCGACCGGATCATCCCGGTCATAGACGAGGCGATCTCACGGGCCGGAGTGGCCCGGATTGATCTTGAGGCGGTGGCAGTAGCGGTCACGCCGGGTCTCGTCGGCTCACTGCTGGTGGGTTTGTCGGCAGCAAAGGCGATTGCCGCCGCGCTCGACATTCCGATCGTGGGGTATGACCACATCGCGGCTCACCTCTACGCCTGCCGTCTTGCCCATGGCGATCGCATGACGTATCCCTGCGTCGGGCTCGTAGCCAGTGGCGGCCACACTTCGCTGTTTCTCGTGCATGGGCCGACCGATCTAGAGCGGCTCGGTGGCACAATCGACGACGCGGCCGGCGAGGCCTTCGATAAGGCAGCAAGCGTGCTGGGCCTCGGCTATCCGGGTGGACCCGAGATCGAGCGGGCCGCGGTGGGGGGTAATCCGCAGGCGCATCGGCTGCCACGTCCGCTGGCCAACGACCGCGAGCGGCTCGACCTGAGCTTCAGCGGGCTCAAGACGGCGCTCCGCTACCTGGTGCGACCGCCTGGCGCACCCGCCGACGTGCCGCCGCCGCAGGGGCAGGCCCTGGCTGACCTTGCCGCGTCATTTCAGCGGGCGGCGGTCGACTCGATCTTGGCGAAGCTTGAGTTGGCGATCGCGCGGACGGGCTGCCGGGTGCTGGCGATTGGTGGCGGCGTGACGGCAAACACGTTACTCCGCGAGTCGGTGGAACGATTAGGGGAGCGGCACAGGGTTCGTGTGCTCATGCCACCGCCGTCGCTCTGCACCGACAACGCGGCCATGGGCGCGATTGGCTGGGAGCGATTGGAGCGCGGCGAGAATGACGGCCTGCAGTTGGACGTGCTACCCGGCACAGATCGCTCCGCCGCCCGGCGGCTCACTTCAGGCGGACGAGCTTCATGATCCTACCCTCGACGTTCCAGTCTTGAACGTAGAGGTTGCCCTCGCCGTCCCAGGCTGATCCGTGTGTGCCGTTGAAGATACCTTCGATCCATTGGTCCTGCGGCACGTTGTGGTTAGACCGTGTCTTGGGATCGGGATTGTGCCCCAGCACCGCCATGATGGTGTTGGATTTGTCGAGGATCACGAGCCGGCCCTGGAGATCGGGCACCGCGACATAATCCCCCTGGATTGTGGCCGATGCTGGCATGCCTAAGCCGGTCGCCACCTCCTCCAGAAAGTTGCCATCGAGGTCGTAATGCACGAGCCGGCCCTTCGGAGTATGGTTGCGGTCACAGACGAGTAGCCGTGGCGGTTCAGAGCGGGTGTCGAGCGTCATACCGTGGGCCGTTTTGAATTCCTGAAGGCCGTTTCCCGCGACACCGAAGTGCTTCAGGTATTTTCCGTCCTTGTCGAATTTGAAGATGTGGTTGCTGGCATAGCCGTCGGCCAGAAAGATATCGCCACTCGGCGCCACCGTTATCGCCGTCGGGCTCCACGTTTTGAGATTCAGGCCTGACTCTTCCGGAATGCCAAGCCGAAGGACGACATCACCTGTCACGGGGTGCACCTTGATTCCCTCGCCAGCCACGTTGCGGGCGCCATAGAGAAATTCGCCGTCACCCTCGGGGTAGATCTTGAGGTCGTGAATGTTTGAATATTGATCGCCGAGGAAGCGGCGAACCACTTTGCCTTCTGGGGAAAAGCAGAAGAGGCCGAGGGTGGAGCTGGTCCAGATGTTGCCGGTCTTGTCGACGGCGACGCCGCCATGGGTTGATCCCAGCACCGACTTGCCATCATCACCCAGACCCCAGCCGGGCACGGTGTCGAAAGTCATGATCCCACAGCCCATCCGCACCGGCGGCACCTTCTCGGCAGCTGACGCCGGCAGAGTGAGGCTCCAAATGATCACGAGGATCACGAAAGTCGAGAGCAGGCGGTACATATTTCGGTTCCTCAAAGTCCCCGGAGGGAGGTGTTTTACGGAAAGCTAAAAGCTGGAAAACTGTTCAAATTCGTCGTAGGGCCGGTGCTCCAGGCTCACGAACCGGGTGAAGTCGCTCTGCCAGAGGAGCTTGATGTCGCCGATCGGGCCGTTTCGCTGCTTCGCGATAATGATTTCCGCCTGTCCTTTGACTCGTTCGCGGTCTTCGTCGGTGGTCTGGTAATACTCCTCGCGGTGCACAAACATGACAACGTCGGCGTCCTGTTCAATGGCACCCGATTCACGGAGGTGGTTGAGGCGGGGCCGGTTATCCCGCGATGCCTCCGCCTGCCGGTTGAGTTGGGCCAGGCAGAGCACGGGGATATCAAGCTCGCGAGACATTGTTTTGAGCCGGCGGGCGATCTTAGACACCTGCTCTTGCCGCGGATCCCGGGGATTATCGGGCTCGATGAGCTGAAGATAGTCGATCACGATCAGCGAGAGGCCCTGTTTCCGCTTGAGCCGGCGGGCCACGGCGGCGATCTCGGTGAGCGTCCGACCGGGTGTGTCGTCGATATACAGCGGGGAGGAGCTAATCTCCGCCGATTTCTGCACGAGCCGGCGGCGGTCTTCCTGGGAAATGGTGCCATTGCGGAGTCGATGACCGTTCACCTGCGCGGCCGAGCAGAGCAGTCGATCGGCCAGTTCGAGGCAGGCCATTTCGAGGCTTACAAACAGGGCCGGCTGCTTGGCGCCGATGGCGACATGCTCGGCAATATTCATCGCAAACGCCGTTTTTCCCATACTCGGACGGGCGGCCAGAATGATGAGTTCGGAATTGTGGAGGCCTCCGCAGAGCGCATCGAGGTCGGTGAAGCCGGTTTCTACGCCGCCCATGGCATGCTCGTTTTTCATCCGCGCATCCATGCGGATCATCACCTCCTCCAAAACCGCCTCGATCGGCTTTGCCTCGGCTGAGCTGCGATGCTCCAAGATCTGAAAGATCTTTGACTCGGCTCGAGCCACGAGTTCCCGCGGTTCATCGGTCGCATCGTAGGCGTCGCGAAGAATATCGGTGCTGGCGTCGATGAGCGCGCGGAGCATCGACTTATCGCGGACGATTTGTGCGTAATACGTGGCATGGGCGGCGTGTGGAACAGCCTCAAGGATTTCAGCGATCGCTGGGGCACCGCCCACGCGTTCGAGATCTCCCTGCGTGCGGAGCCGATCCAGTACGATCGTGATGTCGATCCGCTTTCCGGAATCGTGTAGATCGAGGAGGTGCTTGTAGAGAACCTGATGCGCCTCGTCGGCAAAGTCTTCAGTCCGGACAACGAGCGCGATATCGTCACAGACGTCTGGTTTTAAGAGGATGCTGCCGAGAACTGCCCGCTCGGCGTCGACATTAGCCGGCCGCTCCCGCGCATCAAGCGGCGATCCAGCCGTTGATTGGCCGTCGCCCCCATCGCCTCGCCGCCGCCGATCGGTTGACCGCGGGCCCTGCTTGTCGGAAAACTCCCGTCGCGACGGATCACGTGTCGACGAGTCGCGCGATGCAGCCAAGCG
This sequence comes from Planctomycetota bacterium, assembly GCA_037129495.1. GTDB lineage: Bacteria > Planctomycetota > Planctomycetia > Pirellulales > UBA1268 > CAMCQY01. The sequence goes on from JBAXUW010000220.1 coordinate 4,688, forward strand.
TCAATCTCCTAGAAAACGACGTACTTTCCGCAGCCGACCCCCGGTTGCAGCAGCCCAAAGACGACTCTCGCGATTAACTCGCGGGACTATTTTGCTGCCGTTTCGCTGCTTGAAGGTACCACCCAGACTTTCAGGTCGCCCTCCACCTCGGGAGCCAGTCGCACACGGACCGTATAGAGGCCGACTTCCTTGAGCGGTCCTTGCAGAATGATCTGGTCTGCAGTGACCATCAGATCCTGCTGCTTGAGTGAACGCGAAATTTCCGGCGCACCCACCGAGCCGTAGAGATGACCCTCGTCGTTGGCATTGGCCTCTATCGTGACGCTCGTCCGCACCAATTCTTCAAGCAGGCTTCGGAGGCCTGCCAGACGCTCACGGGCGATCTCGTCGAGCTTTGCGCGGTGCTTCTCCACCATTCGCTTGTGATGCTCGGTCGCGATGGTGGCGAGCCCTTGTGGCAGCAGATAGTTATAAGCAAAGCCCCGCTTCACTTCGACGACCTCGCCCTGTTTGCCGAGGTGCTCCACGTTGTGTACGAGCAGCAGTTCAAGGCCGCCACGCTTTCCCTTGGGAGGCCGAGCAATGGCGGGCAGGGTGATAGTCGGCAGGTCTCGTACGGGCATGATTAAACTCCTGTCAGTCTGGGTGTGTTGGTCGTCGGGTGTCTCGGTCTAAATTCTTAAATATCGCGGTTGGCTGACATGGCTGACATGGCTGACATGGCTGACATGGCTGACATGGCTGGC
>JBAXUW010000221.1:0-5429 GCA_037129495.1 Planctomycetota bacterium
GGTCTATCAGCACGCGGAGCAGGCACGCAAACTGAAGGAGGCCCTCCGCACTGCCACTGCAGCCGTCCACGATCGGGACAAGGACCTACAAGACACCCGCCGTGATCTGGCCGAACGCACCGACGACTTGGTTGCCACGCGACAGATAGTGGTCGAACGCACCGACGACCTCGTTGCCACTCGGCAACTCCTGATCGAGCGGACCGCCATGCTCGAGCAGATGGTGGCGCAGGCAGAGGCCCTCTCGAGGGCGTTGGCAGAAGCAAACGCCCGCTGATTTACAGCCGAGCCGTCGTCCGATTCGCCTGAAACCATGCCACTGACGTCTTGATCGCGTCGGCCAGCGGCGTGAACCGGAACTCTGGATAGCGGCTCATCAGCTTCTGGTTGGTCACGGTCCGCCGGTGCTGGCCGTCGGAGTAGTTCGTGTCGAACACGATCGGCTTCGTGTAGCCAAACGCATCCGCCACGTGCTGGGCGATCTGGCCGATGCTCACCTCCTGCTCCGGCCCCGGGGCCAGGATCAGCGGATCAGCCTCGTCGTAATGAAAAAAGGCCCAGAGGAAGAGCCTCGCCAGATCGGGTGAATAGACAAACTGCCGCAGCGGACGGCCGCTTCCCCAGACGACAAAGTCGGTGCCGTTTCGCATCGCCTCGTCGCACTTGCGGATCAGGGCCGGGATCACGTGGCTGTGCTCGGGCGAGTAGTTGTCGTGCGGGCCGAAGATATTGGTGGGGGCCAGTGAGATGAAGTTGCAGCCATACTGCCTACGGTAATACCGCGACTGCACATCCACCATCCGCTTGGCATAGGCGTAGCCCTCGTTCGATGGATGTGGCGGCCCCATGTGGACCACCGTCTCGTCGATCGGCAGGGTGATGTGCGGGCAGAGCGTCTGCTCGGGAAAGACGCATGTCGACAGGCATGACACCAGCTTCTCGACGCCAAACTCCCTGCAGCACTGCATGACGTGCATGTTCATCAGGAGGTTGTTTTCGAACATCTCCACGCCCTGGGCGACGTTTTTGTAGAGGCCGCCGACGTCGGCAGCGAGGTGGATCACCCCTGCCGGACGGACGCGTTCAAACAGTGCTCGCGTCGCCACCTTGTCGGTGAGGTCGCCTTCCTCGATGTCGACGAAATCGAAGCGAGAGCCCGCGCGGGGCTCTTCCCCGACCACCTGCTCGACGGCGTGGCCCAGCATGCCCCGACCACCCGTGACCATGATTGTTTTCATCGTTTCACTTCTCATTCGGAGCCTGATGCTCGAGCGATCTTCACTATCTCCACCCGGTGCAGGCAGATGCCGAGTCGCCGGCTGTCGTCCGAGCGGCCCAGATCCCGCGGGGACGTCGCCCAAGGCATTTCGAGCACGAGTCGGCCTGGCGATTCGACGATGAACTCAAGCGGCCTGTCAGCACCCGCAGCTCCAGCAGGATACACATGCTGCGTCACAATCTGGTTTCCCATGCGGACTGTGAGGGTGCGATCGACGGCTGGTCCGGGATAAGGGGATGCCCTCAGCACGATTTTCCAGGGGCCATCGGTGGCCTCCGGCAGTCGCAAAATCGCCGTGCTCCCATCGCTCCAGACGCCGTTGGCCTCGGGTTGCGACCAGCCACTGCCGAGCAGGGCCACCGCCGGCTCTCCCGCGCCGATCGCGAGACTCAAGGCCCCGCGCCGGCCGGATTCCTCGGCGTAGGCCCCGAGCAGGCGGTCAACGGTGCCAACGACTTGAAAACGCTGCCGGACAAGGCTGGCGAAATCGTCGCGAAACGCCTCGAACGCTTCGACACCACCAGCACGGGAATCGTAAAAGAGCCATCTGCCCTCGCGGGCAGTCGTCAGCCGATCGAACACGATATCGAACAGTTTGCCGTGCTCCTGCGGCGGAGATGCCGAGATCGCAGCCTCGAGCATGCCAGCCCCCCACTCCAGCCAAGTGAGCCGCCGAAAGGCGTGGTTCGTCGAGCCTTCCCACTCAAGATGGGTTTCCGCGGAGTGCCCACGTTTAAAATAGAGCGTGCCAGGCACGCGATGCCACGGTCCCTGGGCCACGAGCGCCGCCAGCCAGACCTGATCTTCCAGCGGGCTGTCGTGGGGCGTGAGTCGAATATGCCCCACCCGCTCCAGCACCGCGGCCGGCACCAGCCCAAAAAATGGTGCGTAGTAGCCGCGTTCGATCTGCTGCAGCACCCGCTCTAGGGCAAAGCCGGCGAGCGACGGAGTCTCGACGCGGTCGATTCGCGTGCCGAACCACTGCACATCAGAAAACACGCACGCCGCATCAGGCTCGCGGGCTGCCTGGCTCACGAGCCGCGACAGATAGGACGTGGCTGCCAGGTCGTCCTGCTGCCAGAAGCAGAAAAAATCGCCGTCGCAACGATCCATCAGCCAGTTGAGATTTCCCGCCCATCCAAGCTGCCGCTGTTGCACGAACATCTCAAACCGCGGATCGCGAAGAAAGGGAACGCACGCCTCCGCGGAGACCTGATCATCGCCATCGACCGAAATACAGACCTTGAAATCTGCATGCTCCTGCCGCTGGATCGACCGGAGTGTTTCCTGAACAAAGTCCTGCCCCTTGTAGACCGGCACCGCGATGAAAACCCGCTGGCCGGTGCGCGCTGCTCGCCGCTTGGCCGGCGGCGAGGTGAGCCGCTCGCGGGCACGATTCCGCTGCCAGGTGATGAGCCCCTGCTCGAGCGACGGAGCATCGCTCCGCTGCGGTGGAGCGGGAGTCGGCATCGGTTCCGCCCCTGCCAGGCTGCGGAGTTCTTCCAGAAGCGACACGCATTCGGGGCTGGCAGCGGCCAAAAAGGCCGCATGGTCGGTATCGGCATGGCTGAGCAAGGCTGGATGGACCGTTGGCCGCGGGCGATCGAGCGTGATGTTTAAATCGTTCCGCACAGCGTCGCAGATGGCCTCCGAGTCGGCCATCACCTGCGAGAGCTCACGCACCAGCACGCGGTCAGGGTGGGCGCGGGCGAAGTCACGGATCCGCGCGTTGTAATTCATCCACACCGTGAGGGCGAAGCGGGGATTCACAGAGAACACCCGGTCCCCGCGTCGAAACAGCGAATCGACCACATCCCACGGCGGACGAAACACGAAGAAATAACGCATATCCGGCACCAGCTCAGCCCAAAAGTTGAGGAGGAGCACCGAGCGTGGATCCTTCCACCCCCAGGGCCGCAGCAGCCTGCGCCGGGCCTCCACGAGGTCGTTCGCCTGTTCACGAAAGGCGTCGGTCAACTCGATCTGGACATCGCCCACAAAACCGTCGTCAGCCAAACCGTGGGCGGAGAGCAGCCTTCGGTGATAGTCCACGAAAGCACGATCCTCGAAGTAGCCCCGAGGATTCCTCGGATCGGCCTCCAACAAATCGTCACCCAGAAAGAGCCCGGCGGATTCAAGCAACTCCGCGACACACGAGGTGCCTGATCGATGCATGCCGGTTACGACGAGCACCGGAGATCGTGGGAGCGCGGTGGTGGCTGGCGGGAGTGACATGCTGGAGATCATTGAGGCGAGGGAAGAACCGTTTTATCAACCGGCCGAAACGAGTCGGATCATCGGCTCGATCGGTCCAATCGGACGATCCTGCACGACCGCACCATGCGACAGATCGATCCCTCGGTTGCACTCCCGCTCGATCAGGTCGGTCTGGTGCGAGGCGAGCACGAGGATCCCCGTGTTGTCGATCACCTCCCGCAGCCTTTCCTCGGCCTGTACCCTAAAATCGGCATCGCCGACCGACATCCACTCGTCCATGATCAGGATGTCGGTATGGACGGCCGTCGCGATCGAAAACGCGAGTCGCATCAGCATCCCGGTGGAGTAGGTCCGCACAGGGATCGACAAATAGTCACCGAGGCCGCTGAACTCGGCGATCTGCGGCGTGATTGCCTTGATGGCCGACAGCCGCATGCCGGCGATCAGGCCGCGCAGACGGATGTTTTCGTAGCCCGTGGCGTCCATCTCGATGCCGAGCATCGGGTCGATGAGGCTGGAAATCGTGCCGGTTCGTTCGATCCGTCCCCGTGTGGGCGGGTAGACGCCGGCGATCACCCGCAGAAGCGTCGATTTGCCCGCGCCGTTGTGCCCCATGATGCCGAGCCGGTCGCCCTCTCGCAGTTCGAGCGAGATGTCGCGCAGCGCACGCACGACCGTCACCCCTGCTTCCCGGCAGATCCGGCCACCGGTGGCGGCTGCCGTCAGCGTGTTCTTCAGCGAAAGTGCCTGGGCCCCGAAGATCGGATATTCGACCGACACGTCATCAAGCAGCAGATGCGACACAGTATTACACCCAGTAGACGAGATGCCGCCGACTCACGTGGTAGACGGCCGCGGCGATGGCGATGTTGAGCACGGTGAACAGCATCAGGAACCGGATGGTGCCCGGGGCGGGCGCGTCGCCAAGAAGGGGGAGACGAACGATGTCAAGCAGCTGCGCCAGAGGGTTGTAGAGAATGGCATGCGACCGGCCCGGGAGGCTGGAGGGAAACCAGAACACCGGCGTGAGAAACATCAGCAGTTGGAGCATGCTGCTCACGATCTGCACGATGTCGCGGAACCGCGCGCAGAGGATGCCCAGGGTGATCGTGAATGCGTGCAGGTTCACCAGCACGACCACGAAACCGGGCAGAAACAGCAGCATGCGGGGTGACGGCGGGATGCCGGCCCAGATCGCCACTGGGAGATAGAGCACGATCGTGTGGGCGAGTTGCAGGCTGTTTCTCGCCAGGCTGCGCCAGACCAAAACGCTCGGGGAGAACCCTGGCTGTTTCAGGTATTGAGCACCGTTGATGAAGACGTTGCAGCCATCATTGATGGTTGAGGTGAAGAACGTCCAGAAGATGATCCCCAGCGTGAGGTGAGGAAAGAACGTACCGATCGGAATCTTGAAGAGTGCTGCATAGAGCGGTCCCATGCCCGCAAGCAGGGCCCCTGTGCTCAGGGTGAGCCAGAGCGGGCCGAGCATCGAGCGACGATAGCGTAGGACGACGTCATACCAGGCCAACGTCCACCACAACTCCACGTTGCGGGTGCCCGTCCACCAGTCTCCCCAAGCGGAGTGAAGCTGGCGATTGGAAGTGCTCATGGTCGATGACGGCGTCGGGGGCATGAAAAGGGCGGGAAGCCAGCGAGCCGGTCCGGGGCCGCCATCCTTGCCGCCTTCAGCCGGGGAAAAACTTCCTGGTTCGACAGTAAGCAGGAATCGGGGCAGCGTCAAGTTTGCGGCGCGGCGGCGAGCCCTGGAAATCCCGCAAAAACCGCCAAGACGCGTGGCCGGTGGGCTGGTGAGGATAATGCCGTTGTCGCGGGTCGTTCCTTTCGCGCAGATTGCAGCGATTGCAGGCCATTTTCCCGGGAGATCACCCACTGCCGCACGGGCACCGGCGGGATGACGTGATCGGCGAGATGG
>JBAXUW010000222.1:0-5385 GCA_037129495.1 Planctomycetota bacterium
GCTCAAGGCTGTTGCGCAATTGGGCTTTGAGGAGACGTCACCGATTCAGTCGGCCGCCATTCCGCTGATCATGTCGGGCCGAGACGTCGTCGGCCAATCAGAAACAGGCTCCGGTAAGACCGCTGCCTTTTGTATTCCCGCCATCGAGAAGATTGATCCCGCCCTGCGGGCCACCCAAGTGCTGATCCTGACTCCGACTCGAGAACTCGCTACGCAGGTGGCCGACGAAGTGCACAAACTGGCGGCCTTCCGCCGCGGTGTTCATTCGGCGGCGATCTATGGTGGCGCTTCCTACGACCGGCAGTTTGCTGAGTTGAAGCGCGGTGCGCATGTCGTCGTGGGCACGCCGGGCCGGCTCACCGACCACATGAACCGCGGCACGCTCGATCTGACAAACATCAAAATGCTGATTCTCGACGAGGCCGACAGGATGCTCGACATGGGCTTCCGCGAGGACATTGAAAAAATCCTCGCCGCCGCCCCTGCAGGCCGGCAGACAATCTTCTTCTCCGCCACGATCTCACCGCAGATCCAGACGCTCGTTCGCGGCCATTCCCAGGACGCCGCTACGATCAAGATCGCGCAGAAGACCGTCAGCGGACCGCCGCTGGTGGATCAGGTCTATCACGAGGTTCGGCACCACGCGAAGCTCGATACGATGGTTCGCGTCATTGACTTTCACGACGTCAAGAGCGGCCTCATCTTCTGCAACACCCAGCGGATGGTCGACGAACTTGCCGACGCCCTTATCGGTCGCGGCTATTCTGCCGAGCGGATCCACGGCGGCATGGCGCAGGCCCAGCGGACCAGAGTAATGCAGAATTTCAAGCGGGCAGCGTTTGCATTTCTGGTCGCAACCGACGTTGCTGCCCGGGGAATCGACGTCAACGATCTGGAACTCGTGGTAAACTACGACCTTCCGTACGATGCCGAGGATTACGTGCATCGCATCGGCCGCACCGGCCGCGCTGGCAAGAAGGGCAAGGCGGTGACGCTGGTCTCAGGGGCCGCAATCTATAAGTTGCAGTCGATCGAGCGATTTCTAAAGACAAAGATTCGCCGCGAGCAGGTGCCGTCGCTCGCAGCCGTCGAAGACCGCCGGTCCGATGCGCTCTTTGACAAGATTATCGTGAGTCTTGAGGCCGGTAATTTCGCCCGGCGGGCACCGCTGGTCGAGCGGCTCCTGGAGCAGGGTCACACGCCGACTGATGTCGCCGCGGCGATCCTCCAGCACTTTGCGCCGGCGAGTGAGGAACCGGTCGAGTCTCGGCCGGAAGAGCGTCATGATTCGCGGCCGCCGCGGGACTTCCGCGAGCAGCGTGACCACGAACCCCAGCGTGACCACGAGCGCGACCGCGGGCCGCGTCGGCCTGGTCCCGGTGGGCCGACTGGTCCCGGCCGATCCGGACCGCAGAAACGAAAGTTTGCACCAACGAAGGGGCCTGTTGGAACGCGGTTCGTGAAGCCGCACGGCGGCAAGAAGGCGAAGAAGAAAGAACGACCGCAGAAGTAGGGAGCGGCCAATCCTGTTTGGTACGGCAGTTGCTGTTCCTCAGTGGAGGCAAGTTTTCCAACTTGCCGAATACAGAAGAGGACAAGTTACAAAACGTATCCCACTTCTAGCGTGCGAGTGAGACGCGGATAATTTCCTTGTCGTTGCGGACAACGATCGCGCGGTTGGCGTAGGCCGGACTACACCAGACGACGGGGCGACCGAAGGCGACGTTGGTCGGCTCCAGAAGATGCGTGCGGGAGAGTTCGGTATAGCCCTGCGGCGAGAGCTTTGTGAGCACGAGGTCGCCCGTCTCGGCAAACATCCAATAGCGGTCGGCCTGCCGCACGATGAACGCGGTGGCCGAACCCTGCGGCCGGTCGCCAAAGGGCCCGCCTCCCTTCCAGACAACCTCGCCACTGGGAATCGCCACGGCGCGGAGTTCGCCCTTCTCATGAAAGCCATAGATGTGGCCGTCGGCCACGAACGGCTGGACGTTCACCGCTGAGATGCCGTGCTTGAGCTTGTTTCGCCAGACAACCTCAACGCTTCCGCCGTCAGCGGCCAGCTTGAGGAGCAGATTCTTCTCCTGATAGCCGCCGACGTAGAGATACTCGCCCACCTGTACCGGTGCCATGATGATCGAACCGTTATCGGCATTGTAGGGCGACTCCCAGAGCGGCCGGCCCGTCGCTGGTTCGACGGCATAGATACCATCTGGCTTCATGAAGACGAGCTGTCGGCGACCCGCTGCCTCGATCGGTGTGGGGGGCGAATAGCCCTGCTCCGGAGCCTGACCCGCCCGCCAAATCTCCTTACCAGTCAGCTTGTCGAACGCAACGGCATGAGCGACGGCGGTGCCGACGACGCAGACCAGTCGGTCACCATCGATCAGTGGATGGCTGGCATAGCCCCAGAGAGCGGCCTTCGTCTGGTAGTCGGCCTTGAGATCGCGTTGCCAGACCAGCTTGCCGTCGGCCACGCTGAAGCAGCAGAGGTTTCCCTCGGCGCCGAGCGTATAGACGCGGTCGCCATCGACCGTCGGCGTGCACCGCGGGCCAGCCGGGTAGGCGATCGTGTAGGTGACCGGATATTCGTGCTTCCAGAGGAGTTTACCGGTGGCCTCGTCGAGGCAGAGCACCCGTTCGAGGCCGGTCGAGATCTTCCGCTCGAAGTTGGCGATCTTGACGTCGGCGTCTGTGGCGTAGTCGGTGACGAATACCCGCCCTGCGGCGACGGCCGGGCCGGCGTAGCCGCCGGCGATCGGCGTTCGCCAGAGCACCTTCGGACCGGCGGCCGAGAAGGCATCCAGCAGACCATCCTCCCGCCAGACGTTGTCGCGACGCGGCCCCATCCACTGCGGCCAGTCGTCGGCCATGGCTGCGACAGACGTTCCAACCAGCGCAATGGCTGTCAGTAGGCTCACCCGCAAGGTGTTGACTGACATTGGCTCCTCCCTCTCCGCGTGATTCGGATTGCGAGCATCGCGAAGACAGCATAGCCGATGCCGCCTCGGCCGGCCTACAAGGCCCGCCGATGTTTCTTCTTGGGAGGGGCGGCACTCGCCGTCGTTGCAGCCGCCAGCTTCGGCGGTTGCGCTTGGTCGCGCTGCTGATTGTCGGGCCGCTGCGGCCGACGCGACCTCTGCTCCTGCTGTGGTCGGCCCGAACGACCGCGCTGCGGGCCACCGGAGCGGCCGCCCTGGCGGGCCTCACCGCCCCGTGCCCCATCTCTGCGGCCAGAGCCACTGTGCGCCTGTCGCGGACCGCGAGCATGTCGCTCAACGTTCTCACTGCCCGCCTCCACCTTCGGAAGTTCTGGCAGGTCGGTGCGAACGGGAATCGACTTGCGCAGCAGACGCTCAATCGCCTGCAGCCGCGGCCGCTCCTCGTGATCGCACAGCGAGACCGCCTTGCCCGTCATGCCCGCCCGGCCGGTACGGCCGATGCGATGCACGTAGGTTTCGGGCTCGTGTGGTAGCTCGTAGTTGACGACGTGCGAGACGTTGTCGACGTCGATGCCGCGGGCCGCAATGTCGGTGGCGATGAGCACCGGGGGATGCTGGCCCTTGAAAGCTGCCAGCGCCTTTTCTCGCTGGTTTTGGCTCTTGTTGCCATGGATGGCGGCGGACCGAATGCCAGACTTGTCGAGATCCCGCTGCAGTTTGTCTGCCCCGTGCTTTGTCCGCATGAAGACGATCACGCGGGCCATGCCCTCGGTCGAGAGCAGGTGCACGAGCAGATGCCGCTTCTGCCGCTGCTGGAGAAAGAACACTGTCTGATCGACCGTCTCGGCTGGCGTCGACTGTGGTGTTGTCCTGACCTCCAGCGGGTTGCGGAGCATCGTGTCGGCAAGTTGCCGCACCTCGCTCGGCAGCGTGGCCGAAAAGAAGAGTGTCTGACGCTCGCGCGGGAGCATGCCGACAATCCGGCGGACATCATGGATAAACCCCATGTCGAGCATCCGATCGGCCTCGTCGAGCACAAGGAATTCAACTCCCCGCAGGTCGACAAACCGCTGGCTAATGAGGTCGAGCAGTCGGCCTGGGGTTGCCACGAGCACATCGACGCCCTTCGCCATCGCCATCTCCTGCGGTCGCTGGCCGACACCGCCGTAGATCACGGTCGACTTCAGATGGGCGTTGCGGCCGTAGACCCGGAAGCTCTCGTTGATCTGACTGGCGAGTTCCCGAGTCGGAGCCAGTACGAGCACGCGGCAGCGTTTGGCCACCCGCTCCCGCGGGTCGGCCATCATTCGCTCAATCAGCGGGAGTGCGAAGGCGGCGGTCTTGCCGGTGCCGGTCTGCGCACAGCCGAAGAGGTCGCGGCCGGCGAGCACATGGGGAACAGCCTTGGCCTGGATCGGCGTCGGCACAGTGTAGCCCTCGGTATGAAGTGCCTTCAGCACCGGTTCCGTCAGGCCCAAACTCTCAAATGTTGTCGTCATTACGTTGGTTCAACTTTCAGATTCAAAAAGATCGTGAAACAGATCGGCATACGGCCCGTCGGTCGCGACGGACGCGGTAAGCGCAGGAGCCGCCAGCTTTCCTATGTGTGGCACTCGCAAACATGCGGCTACCAGAAAGCGACGGAGGCAAACGCCCCAACTCGACACGGCATCAAAGGCCGTGCGTTTTAGCTGAGGGGGCGAGCAGAATTTTGGGTTCATGACGAGCGGGCCGCGTTTGCACGCCGCACCCAGTCGCCCTCACCACCTCGTTACGAAGGTCAGCATACATTGCGGCAGCGTCCAACGCCAGTTCGATGCTGGCGGCGTTGCAGACGGAGCGGGATTTGTGGAGATTATTGGAAATGGCCACGGGATCTTCCGTCGCCCCAGCCGGAGGGAATCAAATGCAGGATGAAGCCCAGCAACCTGAGATTCAGCAGCGGTGGCGGGGCCTTGCCAGGGAGCTGCTCCCCTGCTGGTTTAGCGACCGCATCGCCGTCGAACCGGGCCGGTTTGGAGTCTTACTCGATACGAGTCAAATCTTGGTCGTCGATGCGATTCGTGATGTCAGGCAGGGACCAAACGGGATGGTCTGGCTCGACGTGGAGCTCGTTATTCCCTTCCGCAAGGAGGGCTTTCCGTGGGGGCATTTCCCGGTTCTCAAGTCATCGGGGCCTGACCGCGCCACCTGTTCCATAAACGCCAGCCACATCGTGGCGATCGTCGAGGTCGATACCTGGGAACTGCCACCGCTTGAGCCGCAGGATGAATGAGGCAGCGTGGCTCAAGAGCCGCTAGCCGCTGCCGTCGGCCGCATACCGCAGCGGTCCGCTGCGCCAGGCGATGTGAGTCGGTCGGCCTAAGATGAGGTTGGCGATATTGAATCGGGCGAGCCGCCGGAGGCCGGCGTAGGCGACGGTCGGCCGGGCGTTGACCTCGATGAG
>JBAXUW010000223.1:0-5370 GCA_037129495.1 Planctomycetota bacterium
GTTCGTCCCGCTGGATGTTGATCCAGAGGTCCATCGTGTCGGCCACGGTGAGCTTCGCGTCGGGCACCTGGTCGAGCACGGAGAGCTGCGTGACGGGGGAGGCGTTGCCGAGAAACACAAACTTGCTGTCGCGGTGGTTGACCTGCAGCTTCGGCTTGAACTCGCCAAATACGTTGAGGTGCACCTCGAGCGTCTCACGATCGTTCATGTTGGGCAGGTAGCGGCCTCGCCAGCGGAACGTCTTGCCCCCGGCGATCGTCTCGATCCCGGAGGTGTCGATGCCGCGGGCTTCGAGAAACCGGGTGTGCTGCTGCGGCCAGTCTTCTCCGACGGTGCCGATCATCTTCACCGGCGAGAAGAAGCTCGCGGCATAGGAGAAAAACACCGCCGATCCGCCGAGCACGTCGTCGCGCTTGTCGGTGGGAGTTTCGACGCAATCGAGGGCGACGCTTCCGACGACGAGCAGCGGCATGGCAGGCTTTCCCGGGGTGATGAAATCGAGGAGAGTATGACCGGTCGCCACCGATTGGAAACCCCGCCTCACGGAGCCTCGCGCATGCATCGCTTCCTCGCCCTCGTCGCGATCACGATCGGACCCTTCGTCACGCCGGCCTGTGGCGACGACTGGCCGCAGTGGATGGGGCCCGGCCGCGACAACGTCTGGCGCGAGGCTGGCATCGTGGAGCAATTTCCAGCGGGCGGCCCGGAGGTGCTCTGGCGCACGCCAATCGCGGGCGGCTACGCGGGAGCGGCCGTGGCGGGCGGCCGCGTGTTTGTGACCGACTACGTCACCGATGCCGACGTAAAGGTGGCCAACTTCGAGCGGAAGGCCTCCACGGGCCGCGAGCGGGTGCTCTGCCTCGACGAGGCCACCGGCGCCATGCTCTGGAAGCACGAATACCAGGTCACCTACACGATCGCCTACCCCGCCGGCCCGCGGTGCACGCCGACGGTCCACGATGGCCGCGTCTACACGCTCGGTGCCGAGGGGGATCTCCTCTGCTTCGAGGCTGCGACAGGCAAGGTCACGTGGTCACGCGATCTCAAGAAAGACTACGCCACAAAGGCGGCGCTCTGGGGCTGGGCGAGCCACCCGCTCGTCGATGGCGACCGGCTGATCTGCGTGGTGGGCACCGACGTGGCCCATGCGGCCGCCTTTGACCTAGCGACCGGCACGGAGATCTGGCGGACGGGCACGGCGGCCGAGCAAGGCTACGTGCCGCCGTCGATCATTGAGGCGGCCGGCGTGCGGCAGCTCGTGCTGGCGAAGCCCGATGGCGTGTATGCCGTCGAACCCGAATCTGGAAAGCTGCTCTGGCAGACGCCCTACAACGCCGACAACGGCTCGATCATCATGACGCCGGTCCGCGTGGGCGATCACCTCTACATCGGCGGCTACCAAGGCAAAAACCTGATGCTAAAGCTCAAGGCCGACGTGCCGGGCGTAGACGTCGTCTGGCGAAACAAGCCCAAGCAGGGCATCTCGGCGGTGAACGTGCAGCCGTTCGCGGCCGACGGCCTCGTCTATGGCTTTCACGAGAGCGGCGAGTTGCGGGCGATGCGGGTGCCCGACGGCGACTTCGCCTGGAAGGGTGCCGGCCCCCTGGGCGAACGGCCGCAGGGCTCGGGCACGGCCTTTCTCACCAAGCATGATGGTGGCGCAGAGAGTGACCGCTTCTTCCTGTTCACGGAGACGGGCGATCTCGTGATCGCGAAGCTCACGCCGCAGGGCTACGAGGAGCTGTCGCGGGCCCACCTGCTCAAGCCGACCAACAACGCCTTCGGCCGGGCGGTGGTCTGGTGCGCCCCGGCCTACGCCAACAAATCAATCATTGTCCGCAACGACGCCGAGATCGTCCGCGTGTCGCTGGCGGAATGACCGACGCCGGCCGACGAGGGGGCGATGGCCGGTCGCGAGAGCGTATTCGACTTCCGTGGATCGCCGGCTCGGGGGCGGCAAAACGCCGCCGCCTGCCCGCTGCCGCCGGGGCTGCAGCGGAGATTTTACCCGTCGGCCGGCATCCGCTTGCCGAAGTGTCCTTTGTCGGGCTATCATGCGACGCTTTCCAGGGGGAGTCGGAAGGAGCCGAACACTAAGGCAATTTTTTTGCTGCTAGTGGACGGTTTGACTCGACTTGCCTAAGAAACTGAGGATTGCTGCTGAAATCGTACAGCGGCGACATTTTTTCGGCACCACATAACAACAGGTGAAGCGATGATTGAAGGGTTGTTTTTGTCGGGTCTGGCGATGCCTGACCTGTCCGTGTTTCAGTACAACGCAGTCGACAACATCTTTTCGATGACCGTCGCGACGATGGGGGCTGCGGCTCTCTTTCTGTTCATGGCGAGGTCGCACGTCGATCCGGAATACCGGCCGGCCCTGTTGGTGTCGGGCATCGTGGTGTCGATCGCCTGCTACCACTACTTCATGATCCGCCACAGCTGGCACGACGCGTACTCGCTGGTGGACGGTGGATACAAGGGCTCCGGGGCTGCATTCAACGACTTCTACCGGTATGCCGACTGGATCCTCACGGTGCCGTTGCTGATGGTCGAACTCGTGGCCGTCCTCAGGCTGCAACCGGCCAAGGCGACGAGCCTGCTGACACGGCTGGTCATCGCGGCGGCGTTGATGATCGCGCTGGGCTATCCGGGAGAGGTGATTGCGGATCCCGCGAAGTGGAGCGAGCGGGTCATGTGGGGCGCGCTCTCATCGGTCCCTTTCTTCTACATCCTCTACGTGCTCTGGACGGAACTGACGAACTCGCTCGCCAGCCAACCGCCCGCGGCCCGCAGACTCCTGGAGGTTGCCCGTCTGGTGATCCTGGTCACCTGGGCCGTCTACCCGATTGCCTATGCACTCGGTGGCACGCCCGACGCCCTGGCGGCGAAGGCCGGGACCGCTACCGCAGCCGATGGCATCATCGGTGCCAATGGAGTCGTTGGTCTGCAGATCGGCTACGCGATCGCCGACATGACCGCCAAGGCGGGCTTCGGCGTGCTGATTTACCTCATCGCCCGGGCCAAGAGCACGAAGACTGCCTCGGGTGAGGCGTACGCCACCGCCTGAGCGGTGGGGACTCTCTGCTGAAGAATAGTGATTTCATGCACGCGGCCTCGGTAATCTTGCTCTCCTGGGCGATGATCGGGGCCGCGTGTTTTTTTCCCCAGGCCATGGCTGGCTTCACCGCCGGCCTTTTGGCGTTGCTCGTCGCAGTGGTCGGCCTGCCGCACGGCGCAGCCGACCATCGCTTCGCCCGGTCGCGGCTAGAACCGGTGCTGGGGATGGCGTGGATGCCCGTGTTTTTGGTCGGGTATTTAGTGGTTGCCGCGGTGGTCGTGTGCGGCTGGTTTGTGGCCCCGGCCGTCACGATTGCGGGATTCTTCCTGGCCTCGGCGTGGCACTTCGGCCAAGAGGAACCACGATTTCTGATCGGCCCGCGCACACTCCGGCCGGTGTTTCGCTTTGCCCGCGGAGGGCTCGTGATCTGGACGCCACTGGTGTTTCACGCCGGGGAAGTTACCGCGATCCTCGGCGTTGCAACGCCGGTGGGCTCCGGCCCCGCTATCGACTGGGCCATCAGCCTGCTCACGGGCTGTTCTTGGATCATGCTGGCGACCGCGGCGGCCGCCTGGGGGCTTCAGGGTCTGGCGGCCAGCGGACGCACCGGGCGGATGCGGCGGGTCTTGCTCGCCGACAACGCGCTGGTTGCATCGTTGGTGACGCTGTTCGCCGTCGCGAGTCCGCTGGTGAGCTTCCCGGTCTACTTCTGTGCCTGGCACTCGGCCCGGGGCTTGAAGCGACTTCGCATCGAACTCGGCGAGAGTTGGCCCGAGTTGGCCAGAAGCCTCGCACCCTTGACCGCGGGGGCAATCGGCTTGGTCGGACTGGCGGCGTGGCTCGTGCTCGGCGGGGCAGGCTGGAACGGCATGCTCATCCGGGCGACCTTCATCGGCTTGAGCGCGGTGGCCATGCCGCATCTGCTCCTGCATGGGGTCGCCCCGCTGTTCGAGGCGTCGGCCCGGCGGCGGACGACGCAGCCGCTGCCGTGTGGGAGCCCAGCATGAAACCGGCCTCCACGACATCAGCCCCTGCGTTCGACTATGTGATTGTGGGAGGCGGGCTCCAAGGCTGCCTCCTGGCCCACGCGCTGGCCTGGCACCGGCCGGAGGCGGCCGTCTTGATGCTCGAGCGGGCTGCTGAGCTGTGCGGCAATCACACCTGGTCGTTTCACGAGACAGACGTCGCGCCGCAGGCGCGGGGTTGGTTCGATCCGCTGGTCGCCCATCGCTGGCCTGGCTACCGCGTCAGGTTTCCAGCGCTGTCGCGGCGGGTCCGAATCCCCTATGCCACGATCACGTCCGACCGCCTCCGCGAGGCCACGCTGTCGTTGGCCGGCGAGCGGGCTGTCTCAGCTCGCGTTGGCCGGTTGGTGGTTCGCACCGGTGAGTCGTGCGAGATCCTTTCTCCAACCACCGTGAGGCTCGGCGAGACTGCCGAGATTTCTTGCCTGGTAGTCATCGACTGCCGAGGGCGGGCGGCGGCGGCAGGGCTGCCGGGCGGAGCGGGCTATCAAACCTTTATCGGTCATGAGTATGAGACCGCCCGGCGCTGGCCGGCATCCGAACCCACCGTGATGGATGTCCGGGCAGACCAGGCCGCCGGCTTCGAGTTTCTCTACGAACTCCCACTGGGTCCTGATCGTGTGTTGCTTGAATACACCCGATTTCACGATGAGCCGGCCTGTGACCCATCGCGGGCGGCCGAGCTGATTTCCACGCGGCTGGCTGAGGTCGGCGCCGGATCGGCGGCACTGATCCGAACCGAGCAGGGGTGTCTCCCGATGCCCTATGCCGCCGAACCCAGGCGCGAGGGGCCATCGCTGGCCGGCGGCTATGCCGGCGGCTGGTACCACGCCGCCACGGGATACTCGATGCCGCTGGCCGTGCGCTTCGCGGAGATCGTCGCTCAGGCCTCCCCGGATCGGGTCGCCGCGGAGGTCGCCTCCGCGGCCGCGGAGGACCGGTTGCGGCGCGGATTCGCCCGCTTTCTGAACCGGCTGCTCTTTTGCCTCGTCAGGCCCGCAGACCGCTGGAAGATTTTCCGCCGGTTTTACCGTGTCCTGCCGGAAGAGCGGATCGCCCGGTTTTATGCTCATCGATTCACGTTCACCGATGCGGCTCGGATTCTGATCGGCTGGCCGCCGATCGGCCTGGCGCCGATGCGTTTTGCGAGGTCGTTTGTCTCAATCCCGGGACCGCTACCGACATGACTCAAAATCTTCTTGGCTTCGCCGGCGCGACGCACCAGACCGCCCGCACGGGGCACGGCTGGTCCAAGGCCCTCCAACTCGCCCCCGACCTCTATCC
>JBAXUW010000224.1:0-5362 GCA_037129495.1 Planctomycetota bacterium
TCCTCGTGGGATAAGTTTTCTAACTTGTCCAATGCGTCTTGCTGCCCGTTATGGCTCTGCACCGCCGGGCCGGCAGAAGTCTCCTCGTGGGATAAGTTTTCTAACTTGTCCAATGCGTCTTGCTGCCCGTTATGGCTCTGCACCGCCGGGCCGGCAGAAGTCTCCTTCGCGGGGACTTTCGCCATTGGGGTCTCTCGGTAGTTCAAGCCTTGAGAGGGCGAAATTCCAACGCTCGTCGAGCTTCCGCCGATCCCTGCTTCCCGGATTCCCTGTGGGATACGTTGTGGGATACGTTGTGGGATACGTTGTGGGATACGTTGTGGGATACGTTTTTAGAGCTTGTCCAAATGGGTGTTGCTACCCGCCGGTGGCGGCTTGCATGATCTTCTCCTCGGTCGCCTCCGCCCGGGAAAACTCCGCCGTCAGGCGGCCCTCGGCCAGCACGATGATCCGATCGGCGAGCGTGAGCAGTTCTGGCAGTTCGCTCGATGTGAGAATCACCGCTAGTCCGTTGCGGCAGAGCCGGTCGATCAGTGCATAGAGCTCGGCTTTTGCGCCCACATCAATGCCCCGCGTAGGGTCGTCCAGCAGCAGCACACGAGGTTTCGTGAGCAGCCAGCGACCGATGATGCATTTCTGCTGGTTGCCCCCCGAGAGCCCCATGATCGAAGCATGCACGCCCGGCGTCTTCACGCCGGTGTCGCGGATCGGCGTGGCAACGAGTTCCTCCTCGGCGCGGCGGGAGAGCAGGCCGCCCCGCAGCGATTCTTGTAAGCTGCAGAGACTCACGTTACCGGCGACGTCGAGATCGGGAAATAGCCCCAGACGCTTCCGGTCTTCGGTCACCATCGCGATGCCTGCAGCGCAGGCCTCCCGCGGGTGTCGAAAACGGACGGGCTGTCCATCCAGTCGGATCGCACCGGTCCAGATCGGTTCTTCGGCTCCAAAAATTGCCTCCAACAGTTCCGTGCGGCCGGCGCCCATCAGCCCCGCCATGCCGAGGATCTCACCGGCATGCAGATCGAGCGATACCTGTGAGAGCCGGTAGCCCCGCGGATGATTTGGCCAAGGGAGTGTGAGATCACGCACCTCAAGCACTCGCGGCCCGCGGGCGCGGCCGACGGCGAACGCATGGTCGGCGATCTCGCGGCCGACCATCCAGCCGGTGATCTGCCGTGGGTTTGTGGCGGCGCGGTCAACGGTGCAGACATGCCGGCCATCGCGAAGCACTGTGATGCGGTCGGCCAGTCGGAATACCTCGTCCATCTTGTGAGAGATGTAGAGGATCGTGGTGCCGTTCGCGAGCAGTCTGGCGATCGTCCGTTCCAGTCGGGCCGACTCCGATTCCGTAAGAGCGCTGGTCGGCTCGTCCATGACCACGATCGAGGCCTCGAGCGATAAGGCTTTGGCAATCTCGACGAGCTGCTGGTCGCCCACTCGCAGGCTGCCGGTGCGTGTGCCCGGCGCAACGTGACATTCGAGGATGGCGAGCAGCCGGCGGCATTCGTTGTGCATGGCCCGGTCATCGAGCAGTCCCAGCGGCGTCCGCTTCTCCCGCCCTAGAAAGACATTGGCGGCCACGGAAAGATCCTCGACGAGGGCCAACTCCTGATGGATGATGGCGATGCCGGCCTGCTCGGCGTCCTTTGTGCCGGCAAAAATCACCGGCTGGCCGCCGATCTCGAGCCCGCCCTCATCGGGCGGATACACGCCCGAGAGAATCTTCATGAGCGTGCTCTTGCCAGCACCGTTCTCGCCGCAGATGGCATGGAGTTCACCACGGCAGACTTCGAGCCCGACGTCCTCAAGCGCCACGACGCCCGGGAACCGCTTCGTAATGCCGCGCATTACTACGGCCTGCGCTGTGGCTGCGGATCTGTCGGCGGATTCACGCATGCCGGTCCTTGCTCGCTCAGGCGGTCCGCCGCGATTCCCAGAGCCGGAGAAGCGCCAGCAGTGCGGCCGCGACAAGCCCCGTCGCGATGCCCGTCCGGCCGCCGGTTGTCATCGCGGCGACGGCACCGGCAAGGAGGGACAGCGTTGGGATTGCGCAGAGCCCGAGGGCCCCAGGCAGCAGCCGACGGCCCCCCTTGGCCAGTTGGCCGACTTGGGCGAGAGTCACGGCGATCACCACGACCACGCCAACGATAAGCCCCTCGTAGACATCGGCGCCAGTCTTGATGATCTTCGAGACCGCATCGATGACGACCCGCAGAAAGATCGTACCGAGCACCGTGCCGGGGACCGTGCCGACGCCACCCGCCAGCGAGCAACCGCCCACGACGGCCGCGGCGATGGCGTTGAGTTCGTGACCGCGGCCTTGATTGACCGGTGCCGCCACCGACTCGTTCGCGACGTAAAACAGTCCCGCCAGCGCCGCTGTCATCGCTCCGAAGCAGTAGGCAAACCATTTTACGTTGTCGGTGCGAATGCCGGCGAGCCGGGCCGCCTGCTCGTTGCCGCCCAGAGCGTGGATGTGGCGGCCAAGGACGGTGCGGGTCAGAAGCAGCCAGGTCACAATCGCGAGGATGCCAAACACCGCCACCGGGATCCAGACATTATCGCGGATCGCTTTGAAGACAGGATCAGAGACGTTGATCAGGGCGCTCTTCGTGGGAGTCAGGGCTGCAGTGCTACTCTCGCAGAGGGCCCGGGCGAAGCTCCGCAGGCCCACGAGCGTGGCCAGCGTAGCAATAAACGGGGGCAGACGAACAGCGGTGATCAGCCAGGTGTGCAGGGTACCCACCAGAAAGCCGACCAGGAGGCTCGCGGCACAGCCCGCTGCGACGGCGACCAGTCCCACCGGCCGAAAGCCCATCATCTGGGCAGGGGCAAGCGCGAGCATTGTTGTGGCGCAGATGGTGCCAGAAAGGGCGATCATCGATCCCGCGGAAAGGTCGATGCCGCCAGCAATGATCACGACGGTGGCCCCCAGGGCGAAGATGCCCAGCAGCGCGGTGTTGCGGGCGATATCGCGCAGACTCGCCAGCGGCTGAAACCAGTAGCTGTGGTTGGTGTCCACCAAGCCCGTCAATGCGATCGCGATCGCGATCGCCAGCACGAGCGCCCATTCTCCCGGACGGAAGAGGAACGATGGTTTCTGGAACGCATCGGACTGTGACATGAGGGCTCCGGCGGGCGGGATGCTGCTGGTCTGAAACGTGGCTGCCCTAGGAACTCGACAGCCCATACTTCGCCAGCCACTCGCGGAACACCGGCAGCGGCATCACCTCGACCTTCTCCGCGTCGATCTTGCCGACGCCGAGGGGCGTCTGACCGACCGGCACGATGAGCCGCAGGCCCGTGGTGTAGATGTCGCCATTCGGCTCACCCCGGTTGGGAAACATCTCCTTGATCGTCGCCTCATCTTGTTCGTGCATCGCCGTAAGCAGCCGAACCGTCTGGATGCCCATCTCAAAAGGGTTTTGCACAACCATCGCGTCGATCCGGCCTTCGGCCATGTGGTTTAAGGCGGCGGCCTGGGCGTCAAACGTAATAATCGTCAGCCGATCGCGGACGCCGCGCTCCTGCGTGACCTCGGCGATAGCGGGGGCGTTGTAGGCCCAGATACCGACCAGCGAGACGAGATCGGGATGGTTAACCAGCGCCGTGCGGACGTTATCGCGGGCCTTGGAGAGGTCCATCTCGTCGCTCATACGATCGACCTCCTGAAAGCTGCTGCCGACCATCTCCTTGAAGCCGTTCATCCGTGCCCGAGCGTTATCGTTGTCGGTGAAGCCAGCGAATTGCACGTAGCCGCCCGACGTCTTCCCCCGGCTTTCAAGGAGCGCATGAGCGACCGAGCCGAGGAGACGGCCCCCCTCGATGTTGTTTGTGCCGATGTAGAACGGCCGCGCGTCTGGGAACTTCTCGCGGTTGACGTCCCCATCGACCGTGATCACCTTGACCCCCTTGGCGGCGAGGTTTTTCATCTCTTCCACGATGGCGACGTTTTCCGCCTGGATGACGGAGATCGCCACACCTGCCACGTCTGACTGGCTGCCGAGTTGCCGAAGTTTTTCAATTTGCCCCTGTGCCGTGCCGTTGTTTTTTTCCATCACCACCTGGAGCCCCTTGGGAGCGGCCTCAAACTGCTTCCCGCCCTCGACAAGGCCGGCATTACAGGCATCCCAAAACGGGTCATCACCGTTGGTGATGAAGATCAATCGCTTCAGGCCCGAACCGGCAGCAGCGGTGTTGGCGGTGGATGACGCCGCGGCGCCGCCAGCCGGACGGGGTTGCTCGGAGCAGCCCGTCATCGCGAATTCGCCGCAGAGAACGAGGAGGGCCAGGAATCCGCGGCGTGAACGGGCTTGAGGCTGGTGTCGCATGACAAATGCTTCCATGAGAGAATTGAGAAATTGAGAAGAGTGCTGAGCAATGAACCGCCTGAACGATGAAGCTGCCCCAACCACTTCAGCGCCCGTTTTCATTTCCTGAGCGGCGCTTACGAATCGCCTCGCAAGACTACGCGGACACCTAATAGCGTAGACCATTTCGCCGCACATGCACCAGTGGCGGCTGATCCGGACCGGCGCCGGCCGAGACCACGCGGGCCAGAATGATCGTGTGGTCACCGGTCTGTTCGCCGCCTCCGCTGGTCTGCGTGATCGCCAGGCACTCAAGCCACGCAGAGGTGTCTGCGAGGATGGCGATACCGTTTGCGGTGCGTTCGATGCGCAGACCTTCGAACGGGTCTTCTCCTGCCGCGGCAGGCCGGCCAAACCGGGCCACCAGCGGTCGCTGCGACTCTCCGAGGACATTGATCACAAACGGGAGGCGTTGGTCGATGGCTGCCAGCAGGTCACGTGACACGCCGATCGCGATCGTGATCAGCGGGGGCACGAAGCCCCCCTGCATGATCCAGCTCGCGAGCATCCCGCGGTCCTGCGGTTCGCCGCCAGTCTCAGTCAGCCGCCAGGTCACAACAAATAGTCCGCTGGGAATGCGGCCGAGTGCTGTGGCGATGGCCGCGGCTGCGCTGTCAGTCTGGGAGTTTGGCTGTGGCTGCGTCATGGGGGTGGTGGTGTGAAGTGGCGGTGGATGGGGATCCTGAAATCTTGTCGAGCTTGCCCTGTTTTCCTGACTTCCAGTGGACCTGCCGCTGGCACTGCAGTCTTTGGTCCACAGCATTTCTGTGCTGGCGCAAGTGGCCCTGTGATGCCGATCAGTCTGGGACTCCTATTCAAAGGTCCTTAGAGTGTCGCAGTCGTTTCTACGAACCGCAACCCGGAGCCAATTGCCGGGTTTCGCCTCTCGTTTTGCTCGTTCGACTCCGTAGTTTCCATGCCGATCCACAAGCTCTCACCAGTAGAAGCGTCGTGTCGCCGGCCGCAGTGCCGCGTGCTGCTGCTGTCTGCGC
>JBAXUW010000225.1:0-5241 GCA_037129495.1 Planctomycetota bacterium
GGGCGAAATTCCAACGCTCGTCGAGCTTCAGCCGATCCCGGCTTTCCGGATTCCCAGAGAAGCGGACAAATTGCAAAACTTTGCTCGCAGGCAGCAGAGCATTGTCTACTTTACTCCCGGACGGCGATCGAGGGCGCCGCGGACGCCCAGTTGCTCGGGGTGGCGGGCGATCTTGTCGGTGAAGACACGGACGTCGTCCACAATCGGCCGGAGCTCTTTTGTCAGCGCGTTGACAGTGGCCGCGGCCTGCGCGAGATCGTCGTAGACCTTCGGGTCGCGGACGAGTTTGCCGAGCGTACCCTGCGATTCGTTGAGTGCTTTGGTAAACATCGACGCCTGCTGCAGGGTCTCATCCAGCCGGCCGATCGTGCGGTCGATCTGCGCCACCATCTCGCTGCCGCGTTCACCCAGCGGCTTGGTCAGGCCCTCCAGATTGCGGAGGTTGCGATCGGCTGTGTCGATTGTCGTGCCGATGCCCTGCACGGTCTTACGGAGGTCAGCCACCACCTCCGGCAGGGCTGCGATCGTGTTCTTGATATCCTCTCGCGACGCCGGATCACCCATCACGTCGTCAATATTCTTCATGGCAGTATTGAAGGCGTCGAGAGCCGATTCGGTCTTCCGCATCATCTTCTCGAAGCGGTCGTCGCCCCCCATGAAGAGTCGGTCGATATTGGTCGAGAGCTTCTGCACCGAGTCGCTGGCCTGCGTGAGCGAGTCGAGCGCGCCGGCGAGCTTTGGTTCCAGGCTTGCAAACGCTTCAAACGGATCTCGTGACACAGCGCCGACGAGCACCTCGTCTTTGTCGAGCCGCTGCCGTGGCGGCACGATGTGGCCGGGCACGAGCTGGATTTCGGCGTCGCCTAAGATCGTGCTGGAGATGCGGGGCGTCTCGTCTTTATAGACCGGCACGTACGAATCGATGTCGGCGACCACGCTCACGCCCCCCCGCTCGTCGAGCATGACGTTCTTCACGCGGCCGACAAGAATGCCATTTTTACGGACTGGTGTGCCCCCTGCCACGCCTCGGGCGTCGGTGAAGTTCATCTTCAGGGGATAGGTGGCCTGCACGAGCGACGGCAGGTCGCCAAAGAGCACGACTAGAATGGCGGCGATGATGGCCGTGGCCAGCACCATCACGCCAACGCGAAATTGCATGACGCGGTCGTTCATGGATGCTCCTTCAGGGATTGCTCGTCGGCCAGTTCGGTCAGCCGGCTGCCGGCCCGGCCCTCAACGAACTGGCGGATGCGAGGGTCGCTCGACCGGTCGAGGTCGTCTTGCGTGCCGGCGAAGACGACTTGCGGCTCGTCCGCCCCAAGGCGGAAGAGCGGATAGAGCATGATGATCCAGTCGGCCAGTTTGCGGGCGGTATTCAGGTCGTGCGTCACCACCACGCTCGTGACCCGAGGGCGCTTCCGCACGCGTAAGATCAGCTCATTAATGACGTCGGTCATGATCGGGTCGAGACCGGTCGTGGGCTCATCGTAGAGAATCAGCAGCGGGTCGAGAGCGAGCGCCCGGGCGAGCCCGGCGCGTTTTCGCATGCCGCCTGAGACCTCCATCGGCTTCTTCGTAAGGGCCGTGCGGGGCAGGCCGACTTCGTCCAAGAGCGACGTGACAATCGTGTCGGCCTCCGCCGCAGAAATGCGGGTGTGTTCGCGAAGCGGGAAGGCAATGTTGTCAGCGATTGTCATGCTGTCGAAGAGGGCGGCCCCCTGGAAGACAAAACCGTAGCGGGTGCGGAGGTGGGCCAGATCCCGCTCTCGCATCCGTGCTAGCGACTGTCCCTCAAACCGCACCTCCCCTTGGGACGGCCTGATGAGGCCGATCATCGACTTCAGCAACACCGTCTTGCCACAGCCGCTCTCACCGATCACCACGAGCGTCTGCCCGGCGGGAATGTCGAGCGTAATGTTGCGGAGCACCTGCTGTTGGCCAAACTGCACGGAGAGCCCTGCGACCTCAAGCAGCGGCCGATCGGCCTGATCGCGACGGTTTTCTGGCAGGGTTGCAGCGGCAGGCATGGCTAGAGGAGTCGACGGGGGCCTTCGGGACGGAAGAAGTCGTGGACATTGTTGAGCCAGATTCCCAGAAACAGATCGAGCAGGAGAATGAGCACGAAGGAATGCACGAAGGCGTTCGTCGCCGACTTGCCCACGCCCTCCGCGCCCGGGCCGCAGTGAAAACCATGATGGCAGCTGACCAGCGCGATCGCGGCGCCGAAGAAGAGGCTCTTAAAAATTCCCGTCAGGAAGTCGAAGGCATCGACATATTCCCGAGAGTTTTCCCAGTAGTGGTGGTAGTCGATGCCGAGGAGCAGATGGGAATAGAGATAGCCCCCGAGCACTCCCATGAAGTCGGCCATGATGGTCAGCGCCGGAATGAGCACGAGGCAGCCGAGGAACCGCGGCACCACCAGGTAGTAGATCGGATTAGCGCCCATGCACTCCAGCGCGTCGATCTGTTCGGTAACCCGCATCGTGCCGAGCTCGGCGGCCATCGAGCTGCCCACGCGGCCGGCGAGCATGGTGGCGGCGAGCACCGGGCCGAGTTCGCGAACCAGCGAGAGATTGATCACCGACCCCAGCCGTGTCTCAAGGCCCAGCGCCTTAAACTGGGCGTAGCTCTGGACGGCCAGCACCATGCCGATAAAGAGGCCCGTCAGCGCCACGACGGGCAGCGACATTACGCCGATTTGATAAAAAGCGGGCAGGAGCACTTCGCGCCGCTGCCGACGGGCAAAGATCCAGCCCACAGTCTGCAGCGAAAACATTGCCACGTCGCCGATGGCTACCACGCGGCCCACGGCAAACTCGCCGAGGTTCGCGATCTGATCGGCAAACCAGCCGCCAACGCCGCCGCCGCTGGGGGTCTGAGGTGTTTCGGTGGTTTCAGACGCTGTCGACATGGAATCATTCCAGTGCTGTGAACCGCGCACGGCCATCCCTACCGGTTGTTTCGGCTCTGCCACTCAGGCAACTTGAGCCGGTTATGCCGGCTAACCAGAGTCGCGTCAGGCATCGTCGGGGGGCGTTACCGGTCTGCGCAGTCAGTCGCCATGGTGGTAAATAGGTCGCGGAAAAGCGGGCCGAGGCCGATCGGCCCTCATCCAGCGGATGATTTCAGCAGTCCATTCCTGCGACCCCTGCCGGCTCGCCAGACGGGAGCGGGCGTTGGGCTGCCAGGCCGTCGGCAAGGGCAGGGCGGCAACCTGGAGCACGGCGGCGCCGGAGAGCCCGATCTCGTCTGCGAGAGCATCAATCGCCGGACTGATCGCCATGCCATGGCTGTCTCCACAGAGCAGAAAGCAGGGCAGGGCGATCATGACCAGACCCAGCGAGGCCGGCCAAATTCGCCGAATCCTCCGGTTCCAAAACCGGGCGAGCGAAAAAGTGCCGCGGTCTAGATCGGCAGCGATTCGCCCAGTGATCAGGGAGCCCGAAATCACAAAGAAGACATCGACGCCGACATATCCCCCGGCCATGCCCCAGCCGGCGTGGCAGAGGATCACGGCGATCACGGTGATCGCCCGCAGGCCATCGATGTCGGCGCGATATCCCTCAGTCGGCTCCGCCAGACGACAGCCCGGTCAGCCAGCGATCGTTATCCGGCCGCGACCACCTGCTTATCCCTCTGCTGATCCCTCCGCCTGTCCTTCAGCTGGAGCGGTCACCGCGGCCGGCTCGGCGGCTGGCTCGACGGTCGCGACCCCCTTGAAGGTGAGCTGCTTCTTGCCGGCGACCTCGATGCAGTCAACCTGGATGAGATCCTTGCCTTTGAACTCACCCTTGAGCAGTTCCTCTGAGACGGGATCCTCAATGTAGTTTTCCAGTGCCCTGCGGAGTGGCCGGGCACCAAAATCGGTGTCGGAGCCCTTCTTGATGAGGAACTTCTTCGCCTCTTCGGTCAGCTCGAGCTTCAGCCCACGCTCGCCGAGCCGCTCGCGGACCTTCGCCAGTTCGATATCAATCACCTGCTTCAGATCGTCGACGGTGAGATGGTGAAACACGATCACGTCGTCGAGTCGGTTTAAGAACTCAGGCCGGAAGACCTTCTCAATTCGCTCGTTGACACGGCCCTTCATGCTGTCGTAGCTGGCGTCGTTATCGGGCTTCTGGAAGCCAAACGCCGACTCATTTTTGATCGCGTCGGCACCCGCATTGGTCGTCATGATGACGATCGTATTGCGGAAGTCGACATTGCGTCCGAACGAGTCGGTGAGCCGGCCTTCCTCCATGACCTGCAGCAGCATGTTGAAGACATCGGGATGGGCCTTCTCGATCTCGTCGAGGAGCACGACGGCATATGGCCGCCGCCTGATCTTCTCCGTGAGTTGGCCACCCTCCTCAAAGCCGACATAGCCCGGCGGCGCGCCGATCAAGCGGCTGACGTTGTGCTTCTCCATGTATTCGCTCATGTCGATCTGGATGAGCGCATCGGCATCACCAAACATGAACTGCGCCAAAGCCTTCGCCAGCAGTGTCTTGCCCACGCCCGTCGGGCCGGCGAACACGAATGAGCCAATCGGTCGCTTTGGGTCCTTGAGGCCGGAGCGGCTGCGGCGGACCGCCTTTGAGATGCTCTTGATGGCGGCTTCCTGGCCGATGACCTGCTTGTGGAGTTCGCCCTCCATGCCCATCAGTCGCTGACTGTCTTCGGTCGACATGCGGGTCAGCGGGATACCGGTCATCTTCGATACGACCTCCGCTATCACCTCCTCGTCGACCACGCCGTCGGCCTCACGCGACTTTTCCCGCCAGTCGCGGGTCATCGTCTGCTTCTTTTTCTTCAGCTTGTCGGCCTGATCGCGGAGCGCCGCAGCCTTCTCGAAATCCTGATTCGCGACCGCCTCTTCCTTATCCTTATTGAGCTTCTCGACTTCCTGGTCGATCTCCTTGAGATCTGGCGGCTTTGTCATCGCCTTGAGCCGAACGCGGGCGCCGGCCTCATCGATCACGTCGATCGCCTTATCAGGGAGGCAGCGGCCGGTGATGTAGCGGCTGGAGAGATCGACGGCGGCCTCAATCGCCGCGTCGGTGATGCTCACGCGGTGGTGGGTTTCGTAGCGGTCGCGGAGTCCTTTGAGAATCTCGACGGCTTCAGACTTGCTGGCGGGCTCGACCATTACGATTTGAAACCGGCGGTCGAGTGCCGAATCCTTCTCGATATATTTACGGTATTCATCGAGCGTGGTGGCGCCGATGCACTGGATCTCGCCGCGGGCCAGCGCCGGCTTGA
>JBAXUW010000226.1:0-5118 GCA_037129495.1 Planctomycetota bacterium
GGGTATTTCGTTTGATGCTGCGAAAGAATTGTCGCAGGCCACAGCTTGCGTTATAGAGGTGGGCTGACCCACCGCAAGAGGGAGTCGGTAGCAGGGCGGAAAACGTTGGCCGAGAAACCTTGGCGTAGATCAGCCCCGCCACTTGCCCCGCGAGAAAAGGACCCGTGCAAAAGAAAAGGACCCGTGGTTTTGTAACCACGGGTCCGGTAGCGGCTCTAGAAGTGTGGGTCTTTGGGGGGGGGGAACAGCCGCTGAAGAGATTGCTTGGTATGTTGTTGGACGGGTTTTTCACCCGCCTCGAAATCATACAACAGTTTTCTGGGTTTGTCGAATCCAAACTGGGATGGGTTTGCAAAAATTCCTTCCAGCCACCATTTCCCCCGCTTTCTCCCCAAGAGCCCCCGAAGAGCCCTCCCATGGCAGCCACGTTCGTTGACCCGTTTTCAGCCCGTGCCACGTTTGAAACCGGTTCCGGCCCCGCGACGCTCTACCGGCTGCGGGCCCTCGACGACGCGGGCATCACCCGTACGGATCGGCTGCCCTATTCGATCCGCATGGTGCTCGAGTCCCTGCTGCGGACCTGCGACAATTACGAAGTAACGGAACTCGATATCCGTAGCCTCGCCGCTTGGAACGCCGCCGAACCCGCCAAAACTGAGATTCCGTTTAAGCCGGCTCGGGTGGTTTTGCAGGATTTTACAGGCGTGCCTTGCGTGGTGGACCTCGCGGCTATGCGGGCGGCCATGAGGCGACTGGGGGGCGATCCCGGCAAGATCAATCCACTTGTCCCGGTCGACCTCGTGATCGACCATTCCGTACAGGTCGACTTTTTCGGGGCAGCCGACTCGCTTGCAAAGAATATCGACATCGAGTTTGCGCGGAATGCTGAGCGGTACTCCTTTCTGCGGTGGGGTCAGCAGGCATTCCAGAACTTTCGTGTGGTGCCACCGGCCATCGGCATTGTCCATCAGGTGAATCTCGAATACCTCGCCGGCTGTGTTTTTCTGCGGGCTGATCCTGCCGCCGCGAAGGGGGGCCTGAAGGTGGCCGTGCCCGATACCTTGGTCGGTACCGACAGCCATACGACCATGATCAACGGCTTGGGCGTTGTCGGCTGGGGCGTGGGCGGTATTGAGGCCGAGGCCGTGATGCTCGGTCAGGCACTGTCGCTCTTGTTGCCAGAGGTGGTGGGCTTTGAACTCACCGGCCGGCTGCCCGCCGGGACCACCGCCACCGACCTCGTGCTCACGGTCACTGAGATCCTCCGCAAAGAGGGCGTGGTCGGGAAGTTCGTGGAGTTTTTCGGGGCTGGTCTGAGCGGGATGTCGCTCGCCGATCGGGCAACGATTGCCAACATGGCCCCCGAGTATGGCGCTACGATGGGCTTCTTCCCGATCGACAACGAGACGCTCGCCTATCTGCGGCTCACGGGCCGGCCGACTGAGCAGGTGATCCTTGTAGAACGTTACATGAAGGAACAGGGGCTCTTTCACACGCCCGACTCCCCGGTGCCGGAATTCACCAAGCGGCTGAGCTTCGATCTGGGCAGTGTCGTGCCGAGCCTGGCCGGTCCCAAGCGGCCGCAAGACCGCGTCGCGCTTCAAAATGTCAAGCAGACGTTCGCCGAGAGTCTGACTGCCCCGATCGCCAATCGCGGATTCGCTCTGGAAGGCCCGGCCCTCTCCCGCACGGGCACGGTGCAGGAAAACGGCCAGACCTCCACGATCCATCATGGGGCCGTCGTGATTGCCGCCATTACCAGCTGCACAAACACGAGTAATCCCAGCGTTATGGTGGCGGCCGGCCTCGTAGCGAGGAAGGCCGTGGCCAAGGGGCTGACGACCAAGCCATGGGTCAAGACGAGTCTCGCCCCCGGATCCCGCGTGGTCACCGACTACCTGGAGAAGTCGGGCTTAAGCAAGGATCTCGATGCGCTCGGCTTCGAGACGGTGGGCTACGGCTGCACCACCTGCATCGGTAATTCTGGGCCGCTCCCCGACGCTGTGGCGAAGGCGGTGAACGAGGGGGATCTCGTGGCGGCGGCCGTGCTCTCGGGCAACCGAAATTTTGAGGGCCGCGTCAATCCGCTTGTGAAGGCCAACTGGCTGGCGAGCCCGCCGCTGGTCGTCGCCTATGCCCTCGCTGGCACGACCGACATCGACATGGACAACGAGCCGATCGGTACGGGCCGTGACGGCCAGCCGGTGTTTCTCCGTGACATCTGGCCGACGGCCGAGGAGGTGCGGCAGACCGTGGACGCGAGTGTGTTGCCGGGGCAGTTCCAGACCCGGTACGGCAATGTCTGGAACTCAAATGAGCGGTGGAATGCGGTGCCGACCTCTGCGGGTGAACTCTACGACTGGGATACGACGAGCACCTACATTCAAGAACCACCGTTCTTAGCCGACCTGACCCGTGAGCCGTCGCCCCCCCAGAGTGTTCACGGGGCCCGCGTGCTCCTGGCCTTGGGCGACAGCGTGACCACCGACCATATCTCGCCCGCTGGCAGCATTGCCAAAACCAGCCCGGCCGGCCACTATCTTGTCGAACACGGCGTCGCTCCGGCCGACTTCAACAGTTACGGTGCCCGTCGTGGCAATGACCGCGTGATGACGCGGGGCACGTTCGCCAACATCCGCATTCGCAACCTTCTCGTGCCGGGTACAGAAGGAGGCGTCACTCGCCTGCTGCCGGGCACGGAAGTGATGCCGGTCTACGACGCAGCAGTGCACTACAAGGCGGCTGGCACGCCGCTGGTGGTCCTCGCCGGCGCTGAATACGGCACCGGTAGCTCCCGCGACTGGGCTGCCAAGGGCACGATGCTGCTGGGTGTGCGGGCCGTCTTTGCCGCCAGCTTTGAGCGGATCCATCGGTCGAACCTCGTCGGCATGGGTGTCTTACCGCTGGTGCTGCCGGAGCCGTGGCAGCAACTTGGCCTGACGGGTGAGGAGACGTTTGACATACCGTTTGAGCACCTTGCGCCGCGGACGACCGTTGTCGTGAAGGCCACGCGGTCCGATGGCACTGCGCTTGAGATCCCCTGCATGGTGCGAATCGACACGCCGGTGGAACTCGATCAGTTCCGCGCGGGCGGGATCCTCCCTTTTGTGCTGCGGAAGCTCCTAGCCGGGTGAATCCCGATTTGTGCAGGTCCCTCCGCCAGGGGAGGCGGCAATCTCTGCGTAAGCCGTACTGTCGGCAAAGTATTCGCATTGGCCCGGCGGCGAACTACAATGTGGTCATCAGCGGACAAATGCGGCGCTGATGTGCGGGAGTGTTCAGCCACGTTCAACCAAGTTCTGCTATCCGCAGTCGCGCTCGCGAATTTTTAGAAGACGAGGTGTATTCGATGGGAGTTGGCAGCATGTCAGCAACGGTTGGAAATGTCGCCGAATACGGCGAGGCTCTGGTGGGCGATCGGAGCCGACCGCGGCCTCACTCGCGGGAGGCGATCGAGCGGGTGGTTTTTGAGGAACTAGCCCTCGTGAGTCCGACGGCCACGCTGCGGACGTTGACCCCCGAATCATCGCTGGCCGGCCACGGCATCGATACCGCACGGTTTTTAGATATCGTGACCCGCATCGAGGGCCGCTATCAGATGCGATTCCGCGACGAATGGTTGCACGGAATTCGGACCTGCGCGGATCTCGTTGAGTGCGTGACCGTACGCATGTTTGACGAGGCGGATCGAGCGGTTGAGACCGCGACACGAGCCGAGGAACTGCTCAGCCGCGCGCATCGCGACGCCGACCGAACTCAGCCCGAGGCAGTCACGCGGCCGGCCGCCCGCGGCTCCCAACCGGCCCGGATGACCGCTGCGACAGAACGGGTGGCCGAAGACCGGTTTCAGAAGGGGGATCGCACCGTATTTCCCGAGTGCGTGGCGCTTGAGGAGCGTCTGGCGGGGCTCAAGGCAGCGGGGCTCGACAATCCTTTCCTGTGGGCCAACGAGGAGGTTCGTGGCCGCACGGCGCGGGTGGGGGGCCGCGATGTCGTCAGCTTCACAAGCTTCGATTACCTCGGCCTCGCCGGACATCCAGACGTGATGCAGGCTGCCAAGGATGCAATCGACCGCTTTGGTTGTAGTGCCTCTGCGAGTCGAATGGTCGGCGGTAATAATACAATCCTCGATGCACTCGATACCGAACTGGCTGCGTTTCTTGGGACCGAGCGGGCTGTCGTGTTTCCCTGTGGCTATGGCACCAACGCCTCGCTCTTCAATCATCTCTTTGGCGTGGGCGATCTGATCCTCTACGACGAACTCTCTCACAACAGCATCATGCAAGGGGCCAGCGCCTCAAAGGCCGGCAAGCGATCGTTCCGGCACAATGATCACGAGCAACTCGACGGTCTGCTCCGCGACCTGCGGCCACAATACAAACGCGTGGTCGTAGCGCTGGAGGGTGTCTACAGCATGGACGGCGACTACCCCGACCTGCCGCGGTTTATCGAGGTAAAAAAGCGGCACGATGCGTTGCTCTATGTGGACGAGGCCCACTCGCTTGGCACCATGGGCCCCGGAGGCCGGGGCATCTGCGATTTCTTCGGTGTCGACCCCGCGGATGGCGACCTTTGGATGGGCACGATCAGCAAGGCGCTCGGCGCTGGTGGTGGCTATCTCGCCGGGGGTGAGCGGCTCATCCGGTATCTCGGCTACACCACTCCAGCGTTTGTGTTTTCCACCGCCTGCTCGCCCCCCAATGCCGCGGCGGCGCTGGAGGGACTGCGGGTGATCGGCCGAGAACCTTGGCGAGTGACACGGCTGCGGGAGCGGTCGGAACTGTTTCTTAAGCTCGCTGCCGACTGCGAACTCGACACCGGTTCAAGCCATGACACGCCCGTGATCCCAGTTATCGTCGGGAGTTCGACGCGGGCCATTCTCATCTCGCAGATGCTCTTGGAGCGGGGCATCTACGCTCGACCGATTCTCTATCCGGCAGTTCGGGAGAGCGCCGCTCGGGTGCGGTTTTTCATCACGACCGAACACAGTGAGGACCACATCGTCCAGGCTGTCGAGGCCATCGCTGAGGTACTGGCGGCCACGGCCTGACGTTTGTTGACGCGGCGGTCGTGGGCTAAGAGAGGACCGGCAAGCTCTAAAACTCCCGCCTTGTGGGA
>JBAXUW010000227.1:0-5093 GCA_037129495.1 Planctomycetota bacterium
GCTCAACAGCCAGTCGCCGGAGTACCTCGTCGATCACCAGGTGCAGGGGGCGCCGGTCCTGCCGGCCGCGGCGTACCTGGAGCAGGCGCTGGCCGCCGCCGATCAGTGTTTCGGTGTCGGCAATCACGCCGTAGCCGATGCTTCGTTTCAGCAAGCGATGTTCCTGCCTGCGGGCACATCCCGAATCGTTCAGGTGACAGTGTCATCGGAACAGGGCGGCGAACGCACGTTCGAAGTGTCGAGCATTCCGGCTGACTCGGAAAACGAGGCGGGCCTCTGGACCCTTCATGCGTGCGGTCGGCTGCGACACGCCGACACGCTGGCTCATGAAGCACCGCCGTTGATCAATCTCGACGCGGTTCGCCGCGGAATGCACGATCGAGTTGGACAGGTGGAGTTCTATGGACAAATGGCCGCACGCGGCCTGGCCTACGGGCCGGCGTTTCGAGTGCTGGATAACCTCATGCGCGGCGACGATGACGCCCTTGCGGAGCTCAACCTGCCAGCCGCGATACGCCAGTCGATGAGCGGGTATCGCCTGCATCCGGCACTCGGAGACGCTCTGTTTCAGGCGACGGCCGGCGTGGTGCCGCTGGAGGCGGACGGCTCGCACAGCACCTTTACGTACATGCCAGCCGGCGTTCGCGCCGTGCGAATCTTCGGCCCGTGCGAGGAAACAGCCTGCGTCTATGCCGTTCGGAAATCGGCTGGCGAAGCACCCAGCCCCGAAACCGTGGAGGCTGACGTTTCGCTGACCGACGCGGCGGGACGCGTACTGATTCGATTCGAGGGAGTGCGCGTTCAACGGGTCGGCCGGGCCGCGGGTGCAAAGTCGATCGATGTCCGTGATTGGCTTTACCGCGTCAACTGGGCGCCCGAGCCGGTTGATTCGCGGGCATCGACAATCGATCTCGAGGTCGCATCCCAAGGCATCACGACTTGGCTGGTGTTTGCTGATCGACATGGCGTCGGCAGGCAATTGTCTACGGTGATCGGGGACGAGTCGCGGGTCGTCGTCATCACTCCGGGACAGGAATTCGGCAAAGTGCCAGCAGAAAATGGTGAAGCGGCGGGCTATCGCATCGACCCGCTCAACGAAGACCACTACCGTCGCCTGTTTGACGAAGCCCTCGGAGCCGAGGTGAGTGGTCGGACGGCGATTGTCCATTTGTGGAGTCTGGATATCTCGGCGCCAGCCGTACCTTCGGCGAATGCGCTCGGTTGCGGCAGCGTTCTGCAACTCGTCCGGCAGGTTGCGCGACTCAGGATTTCGAGGCCGCCGGAACTGCTGCTCGTAACTCGCGGTGCGCAGCAGGTGGGCGATGGGCCGACGGAGTTAGCCGTGGCTCAGTCGCAGCTCTGGGGGCTGGGCCGGGTCATCGCGCTGGAGCATCCCGAGCTGCACTGTCGGCTGGTCGATCTCAATCCGGCCGGGTTACCGGCAGATGACGGTCGGCGGCTGTTGGAGGAAATGGTCGCGAGATCGACGGAGGATCAGGTGGCGTATCGGCACGGCCGCCGTCATCTTGCCCGGTTGATTCGCACGCCCGAGGTTTTGCCGAACGGCGGCGGACTGCCGGAACACCAATCAATCTTTGAAATGGATGGTCGGCCGTTCCGATTACGGCTCCTGAAGCCAGGAAGCTTCGATGCCCTGCGATTTGAACCGATGGAACGCCGACCGCCGGCCGCCGGCCAAGTTGAACTGGCGGTGCATGCCGCAGGCGCGAACTTCAGCGATGTGCTCAAAGTCATGGGGCTTTATCCCGGTGTCGCAGACGCCGTTGTTCCGCTGGGCATCGAAGCTTCCGGTGTGGTGACGGCTGTGGGCCCTGGCGTATCGCGGCTCAAAGTCGGTGACGAAGTTGTCGGTGTTGTTCCCTACAGCTTTGCTTCACACGCACTGACGACCGAGTATGCACTCACGCACAAGCCCGTCGGCATGAGTCATCAGCAGGCCGTGACATTGCCGGTCACTTTCCTGACCGCCTATTACGCGCTCTCCAAGCTGGCGCATCTCGAACGCGGCGAGCGAGTGCTGATTCACGCCGCGGCAGGCGGCGTGGGCCTTGCTGCCATTCAAATCGGGCAGCATTTAGGGGCCGAAGTGTTCGCCACGGCCGGCAGTGACGAAAAGCGAGAGTACCTCCGGCAGCTTGGTGTTCAGCACGTCTACAGCACGCGGACGCTCGAGTTTGCCGACAAGATCATGGAGGTCACACACCGCGAAGGCGTCGACGTGGTTCTGAACTCGTTGCCGGGCGATGCGATTGCCAAGAGCCTCAGCATTCTCCGCGCGTACGGGCGGTTTCTGGAGATTGGCAAGATCGACATCTACCAAAACCGCATGCTTGGTCTTCTGCCATTTCAGGACAATCTTTCCTACTTTGCAATCGACCTCGATCGGATGCTGCGGCAGCGGCCCAACGCCATCCAGGCGTTGTTCAATGACCTGATCGGGCACTTTTCCGCGGGTCACTTCCAGCCATTGCCATATACGGCGTTTCCGGCCCGCGATGTCGCCGGCGCGTTGCGGTTCCTGTCGCAGCGGAAGAACATCGGTAAAGTTGTCGTCTCATTCACGCCCGATTCTACGCCGCGCGAAATCTCTCCGGTCGCAGTCGAGTCGTCGCCGGCGGGCACGCGGATTCGGCCGGATGCGACATACCTGATAACGGGCGGGCTTGGAGCATTGGGCCTTCAGTCTGCGGAATGGCTTGCGGCTCAGGGGGCACGCCACCTCGCGCTCCTGGCTCGCAATGACCCATCGTTCGCGGCAGCCGCAGCGATCGAGTCCCTGCGCCAGGTTGGGGTCGAAGTGGTCGCTTTAAGCGGCGATGTCGCCGACGCAGACTCGTTGCAGTCAGCATGTGAGAAAATCCCCGCCCACTTCCCGCCATTGAGAGGCGTCATTCACGCGGCCGGCGTGCTCGCCGACGGAATCGTCTTCGACATGCCACTTGAACGGCTCGAGAAGGCGATGGCGCCCAAAGTCAACGGAGCCTGGAATCTGCATCTCGCGACGCTCGACAAACCGCTCGATTTCTTCGTACTCTTCTCGTCGATCGCCAGTGTTTTCGGCTCGCCTGGTCAGGCGAACTACGCCGCTGGTAATGCGTTCCTCGATAGTCTGGCCGCGTACCGCCGCTCGCAGGGCCTGCCAGCCCTTGCCATCAATTGGGGTCCGTGGGCGGGCCCAGGCATGGCTGAGTCACTCCGATCCCGCGGACTGACGCCGATTCCTGCAACACGTGGCTTTGAAGTGCTGCAGGCTTTTCTCCAGACACGAGTGAGCAATGCCGTTGTGGCCAACGTGCACTGGAATGAGCTTGTCAGGCTCTTTGCGGGCAAGACACCATCGCTTTTCGCGGATCTTTCCCAGACCGAGGCCGCCGGCGATCAGGCGCCAGCCAGCGGCTTCGACGCCGACCTGCGCCGGCAACTGCTCGAATCACCGCCGGCCGAACGGCAAGCTGTCATGCGCCACCATCTCACGGCTGAATTGTCCCGCATCATGGGCATCAATCCGGAAGAACTCGACATCGAACAGCCGCTCAACTCGATTGGCATGGATTCGCTGATGGCGATGGAACTCAAAACCGTTCTGGAATCCCGCTTGGGCATCAGCGTGCCGATGGCGACGTTCTTTTCGGGCCCCAGCGTGACCTCGCTGGCCGACGACGCCGTGAAGGGTATCGTCGGGTCGAAGACAGTCGACGTCGATACGAACAGCGCACCGACCGCAACAGTCTGGTCGCCGCTCGTGCTGCTCAAATCGGGCGGCCGTGTGCCGCCGCTGTTCTGTCTTCATCCGATTGGTGGCGATGTGCGGTGCTACCTGGAAATGGCACGCCATATCGGCGACGATCGCCCTATTTACGCGGTGACGGCGCGGGGACTCGACGGTGAACTAACGCCGCACGTCTCCATGTCTGAAATGATGGCGGACTATGCGGCCGCCCTTCGTCGTGTGCACCCGCGGGGGCCATATCATTTGGTCGGCTGGTCAACTGGCGGGATATACGCCTACGAACTTGCGCATCAACTGATTTCGGGGGGCGACACAATTGGTCTTCTGGCCATGCTCGATACCCCGCTGCCGTCAGTGTTTGACGACCGCGATCTAAACGACGAAGCCAGGTTTCTGTGCGACTACTTCGAACTCTGCAACCATATTCTCGGCACAAAGATGGACGTGCCTTATGCGACCCTTCGTGCGATGAGCCACGACGACGCTTTCGAGGCGGCGTTGGCAGAGGCCAAGAAACACAATATGGCGCCGGCTGGTGCGTCCGCCGATTTCATCCGACGGTTCGTCGAAGTCGGCCGCGCAACGGTCCGCATTCTGCAACGCCATACGCCGCCGGTGATACATCATCCGCTGCACTTGTATGTGCCACAGGAGGGCCACATCCTCGCCGGCATGACCGGCAAAGAACTGCCGGCCGATCGGGGGTGGGGAAGTGATCTCACAAACCGGGTGACGATCCATCACTCGCAGGGCGATCATTTCAGCATGTTGACGGGCGAGAGAGCGGTCCACCTCGCGCATCAGCTTCGGGAGTTCATGCACGCGGAGAACGCTGCCGCTTCCGTCGGCGATCTGGCCTAACTGACTATGGCTCAACTGTCGCCACTCGCTGCATGAGTCGGGCCTTGTGTCTGGGTGTTAAACCGCTGCCGCGCGGGCTGATCCAGCGCTTCCGGATCGGGTGGAGCCAGACCAGCCCCGGCTGTTGCTTCTCGTGATCCGCTCCGCTCGGCCGACGCTTGCCGAAGTGCCATTCAGCCGTCATCATTCTGATGCGATTCAGAGGCGGTGCACAGCTTGACGCTGCCCCCAAACTGGTACCAGCCGGGTTGTGAGCCATGCAGGGCCGGTAGCTGAGTTATGACTGAAAGTCGTGTTCCGTAGAGGGAGAAGAAAAAGGGGGCGTATCCTGCTGTGCGGTCACCTGTTTAAAGCGACGGCCGGCGGAGCTGCCTCTGCCCAGCAGGCGCCGCAGGCAGTGCGGCGGTCCAGTTCGCGCCATACATTGCGAACGCCGAGGCGTTCGCCTGGGTCAGTGACGTCGAAGGCCTCGTGTCGCGGA
>JBAXUW010000228.1:0-5079 GCA_037129495.1 Planctomycetota bacterium
TTGACCGCTCGCGGCCATGCCATGACTACGACACTTCGTACGACTTGTATTGCTTAAACAAATCTTCCGCCCTGCCTGTGACGCTGATTCTGCTTTTGCCGGTTTCTAGGGTCAAGGTGATCTGCGTGACGCGAGGGGGAGCTGTGATCAACAAGGTAGATTCGGTGGGGGCCGCCCCCGCAAGGGGCGGAATGTCGTGTTTTGCGACCTGCCAAGAATGGAACTTCCAGCTCAGATAAAATTCGCGGTACACCTCGTTGTATTGAGCGTCATTCTTAGATTTCCAGAGGCCGAAAAAAAGACTTCTGCCGTTAGGCGACACACTGATGCGGTAGCCATCGGTTGTTTGCGACCCCCTTTGAGTACGCCGGACATTAATCGCCTCGTACGTCTTCTGCAGTTGTTTCCTTGTCCCAAAGATGTACGCAGGGAAGTCAAACGTGCTCTTGTTTTCTCCTAAGGATTTTTTCTTCACGTCAACGGCATCTTGGCCTGCCCCGCTGTTATCCGTGGGGTAAACGACACCGCATACATTCCGAATACCTTTATCGTTACCGGCCACGACCTGGTTGGATGCGGCAAGCCTGATTCCACGGAGATTATGGCCGCGGAGTTCTACAAGGACGCGGTTGGCCAGCGAATCACGAACGAACGTACCTGCTGCTTGCTGATCGACGGCCAGATTCGGATCCCTCTCCGGGCTGAATTCACTGTCGGTCCTGGCGCCCATGCACAAGCCCAGCGTTATCTGCTGGAGCCCATACTTCGTCTCGGCGGTTCCGGCTTGGACCGCGAGCCGGGCCCGTTCCCGGGCAATCACGTCGCCGACAACGGCTCCTTGGCCTTCGTTGTAACACGGATTGCACACGCGTGCCTTCTTGACGTTCTTCGCCGTTGCGTTGTTCTCCCCGGTCAGGGCGACGGCGAGATCCAGTTTCCTGGAGGAGCACGCGTCGCAGAACAGGCCTCCGCATCGGCGGCAATGATGCTTTCGCCGCACAAAAGTGAACTCCTTGCCACAACCCTCACACGCGGCTTTCTCCGAATCGTGTTTCCATCGGAAGCCGTGCACGAGCACTGCCGCGGCGTGGGTGTCTGGCCGCGTGAGCCCGTGCCGCACGAGTGCATCGACGAATTCTTTGGGCGACATCGTGGCTTTCCCCATGCTGAACCCGCCCTCAGCGGTGCCCGCTCCATGGCAATTGACCCGCAGTTTGTTGACGGTTTGTGGGTCGGAGAGCCAACGCACGAGGGCCGAGAGGTTCGGATACACCGTCTTTTTCTTGAGATTCTCGATCGACACCATGCAACTGATGTACCGGAGTTGCTTCAGCTCGTCGGTGATCTCCCCGCCAGTAAACCTCAGAAACCCAGCGGTGTCCCGCGTCAGTTCTTCTTCGTCGAGAATCTTGCAATTTCCCTTGTCACCTGAAGTAAAGCCCTCGTTTTTCCCCTCGCGATACCGCATCTGCTTCATGATGTCCGCGGAGAACTCGTAGAAATGCGTGTCTTTGGAGAAAAAACATTCTTTAGGAAGTTGTTTTCGGGCCGCTTCCTGTTTGCATGCGGCCATGTCGCTGCTCGTACACAGATGAAGATCGAGATAGCGGTTGTAGTTCATGCGGTGCCTCTACGCCTCGGTAGAACGGGTGCCGGAAATCTGACGTCGATGGATGACCACGGGGGCTTCAGCAGAATTTTACCATAAGACTACGACTGATCACCCCTGCCGAAAACCGAAGGCCGAAAAGGTGCCTGCACGGCTCGCTCGTCAAGCCTGGCCGATTTCATCAGTGGTCCGATGTCGAGGTGGCACTCGAATCGCTGCCCGACGGTATGACCCTCGAATATCTCCAGAGCCTGCTCTCCGCAGACGTGGGCCGCGAGGTGGACGTCTGCCTCATCGACCGCACCCGCCTGAGGCCCGTGATCGAAGGGAGCGGCGAACGATGGATCGCATAGCACTCCAGATCCTGGAGGATGGCTGGGAACAGGATGGCCGGGCGATGCGCCGAGCGGTGGTTCGCCGCGGGGCCGGTGATCGCGCCGATCTTCGACTGCTTTGAAGCCCAGTTTTCCCTCAGCGTGCGGTACGGGCGTCCAAGCAGAGGCCGCGGGCTATCCTCGAATCAAGGGTTCAACAAAAGCCCTAAGGGCTCGAATCCACCCGAGCCAGATTACCCTGTCACTGCCGTCGGCGATCGAGATTGAGTCGTAGCGGAACGTCGTACCAAACTGCGTGAGCCGGTCGATCTCGGCCAGTTTCTCCGGAAGTTGGATTCCCTCCGCGGAGAGCAGTTCGACAAGAACGCGCAGATTGTGAGTCTTGGGATAATCAACTCCGCGTGCGGCGAGGAGCGCCTTGAGCATTTTCTCGGCCGCCTGTTGCGCATGAAATCCGAGCAGGTCGTCTTCGATGTCTCCATCGTCAAGGAGCTTTTCAACGGCCAACTCGTCCTGCTTCGCTTTGCGAAGAAGAACCTCCGGACGGTCAGGCGGCATAGAGCACCCGGCCTTCACGCTGAGCGGCACTTTCGACCGTGCCAGCCTGTGCGGACCGCTCTTCGAACTCAGCCTCACTGACAAGTAGTATGTCAACCGGGATCGTAAGGCCTGCGAGCGCACGATCGAGTTCAACGAGTTCTTCATGACGGTTGACGATGTGAGCCTTGATGACCATGAGGTCAACGTCGCTTCTCACGTCCGCATCGCCGCGGGCCCGAGATCCGAACAGGATGATCCGCTTCGGGCGGGCTGTCGCCACGAGCCGTTCGACGGCGGCCTGCACCTTATCGGCAGTAGGAGCCCACGGCGGTGTGATCGTTGTCGCCATCAGCAGTATCGTAATCAAAGCCGGCCAGCAGGGCCACGTTCTCGGCCAGCTCGCCGATCTCGTACCGCCGCCACGGAAGCACCGGCATCGCCTACCGACTTGAAACAAGCCAGGGGTGTTCGCGTCGAACCACCGGCTGCAGCCTATCCAACCGCAAACATCGCATCGCCGCGATCGTGCGGCGGGCCGCCGAGCGCTTGCTTTTGTCACTGCCTCTTTGTACACTGGCTCGTTATCCACTGCGGCGCGGCGTGCTCAGGCCCAGTGATGGAGCCAGCATAAGAGAGACTCGAGTGACGTCCCTTGAACAAGCAATCGATCTGATTGGCCGCCTCACGCGTGGCGAGAAGGCGCGTCTGGTGAGAGACATTGTCTCCCAACTTGACGAAAGTTTTCCCGGGATCGATACCCTGCCGGATGTCTGCGGCGGTGAGCCTTGCGTCGTTCGCACGCGTATTCCCGTGTGGCTGCTCGTTCAGACCCGTAGGCTCGGGGCCAGCGAGGCCGACCTGTTGCGGGCCTACCCGACGCTGCGTGCCCAGGATCTGGTCGAGACGTGGGCCTACTGGCATGCCCACCCGGCCGAAATCGAGCAGCAGATCCGCGACAACGAAACCGCCTGAGAACTCCGCTTGGTGGCCAGGTTCTACACGAATGAAAATGTTCCGCTCCCCGTGGCGGAGGAACTGCGCCTGCTGGGGCACGACGTGATGACCGTGCAGGAAAGCGGGCTTGGGGGGCAATCCGTTCCCGACCGTACGGTGCTGAGGTTCGCGATCGATCAAGGCTGTTGCCTGATCACGCTCAACCGTCGGCACTTCGTGAAACTCCACGAAGAGACTCCAGGACATCCGGGAATCATCGTGTGCACAACCGACATTGATTTTGTGGCGCTCACCACTCGAATCGATGCGGCCGTCCGCGGCAATCCTTCTGTCGCGGGCAAACTGATGCGCGTGAATCGGCAACACCGATCGCGCATGATTGCCACGGGGCCTTGCGAACAAGGCCATCTGGGATCTACCCCGCGGCAAACATCGCATCGCCGCGGTCGGGCGGCGGCTTCATCGGGTCGCGACCTAGGCCCCCCGAAAGCTCAGAGCATCTCCGCGAGGACGTCGATCGCCGCGTCATACTCGGGTTCATGGGTGAATTCGCTGACGATGTCGACGTGCTGGATGACGCCGCTGGCATCCGTGATGAACACCGACCGCGTCAGGAACATCAGCTGA
This sequence comes from Planctomycetota bacterium, assembly GCA_037129495.1. GTDB lineage: Bacteria > Planctomycetota > Planctomycetia > Pirellulales > UBA1268 > CAMCQY01. The sequence continues at coordinate 4,066 of JBAXUW010000228.1, forward strand.
GGAATGTAGACGCCGAACGGCCGGCCGAAGTCCCCCCGATAGTCGCTCGCGACCGAGAGGAATGAAAGCATTTCCTTTTCGCTGTAACGATTCTGCGTGAATGGCAGGTCGGAGCTGACGAGAAATGCGACGACTTGCCGGTCGAATCGCATGAGCAGCTGCTCGAATTTCCTGGCCTGGATATTCCCGACGCGGGTATCCACCGAATGGAGGCAGCAGAACAACGCCGGCATCTGGAATTCCAGCATCCGTTCGCGGTTGATGAGATGCGCCGCCCCCTGGGAATACTGCCACAGCTCGAAGTCGGGCATCGCGTCGCCGGGAGCGAGTTCTGGTCCGCACAGTGAGTACGGCGACGACTCCACAAAGACCGTGCGCAACTCCGATTCTTTCCCATGCCCGTGGCTTTCTTCGGTTGGATTCATGATGCAGAAACCCTTTCCTTGACCGCTCGCGGCCATGCCATGACTACGACACTTCGTACGACTTGTATTGCTTGAACAAATCTTCCGCCCTGCCTGTGACGCTGATGCTGTTGTCGCTGGGTTTTTTGATAAAGGTGATCTGCGTGACACGAGGGGGAGCGGTGATCAACAAGGTAGATTCGGTGGGGGCCGCCCCCGCGAGGGGCGGAATGTCGTGTTTTGCGACCTGCCAAGAACGGAACTTCCAGCTCAAAAAAAAGTCGCGGTACACCTCGTTGTACTGAGCGTCATTCTTAGATTTCCAGAGGCCGAAAAAAAGACTTCGGCCGTTCGGCGACACACTGATGCGGTAGCCATCGGTTGTTTGCGACCCGCTTCGAGTACGCCGGGTTTCAATCGCTTTCCAAGTGTCCTTTAGTTGTTTCCTGCTCCCAAATATGTACGCAGGGAAGTCAAACGTGCTCTTGTTACTTCCGAATAATTCTTTCTTCACGTCAACGGCATCCTGGCCTGCCCCGCTGACATTCGTCGGGAAAACGACACCGCATACATTCCGAATACCTTTATCGTTACCGGCCACGACCTGGTT
>JBAXUW010000229.1:0-5010 GCA_037129495.1 Planctomycetota bacterium
ACTCAAAATCCGTTGCCCGCAAGGGCGTGTGGGTTCAAGTCCCTCCTCCGGTACTCTAGAAAAATAGGGGTTTGTAATCGTGCGGCCCCTCAGTGCGGCGGCGAAAAGAGCCGACTGTTAGGCGCACTGTTAGGCGCGGGCCTCAAAAACGCCCATCCGTGCTGGGTTGGTCGGCCTTTTGGCGTGGTTCCTGGTCTGCCGCCTTCTCGTGCTCGCGCCAGAGGATTGCAGCCGTCCGTTCCGCGTTCCGCCCCACGTAATAAGAGAGTGTCGTTTCGATGCTCTCGTGACGCATCAGTTCCATCAGCTGTGCCGGCATAAGCCTGGCAGCCCAGCGCTCGCCGAAGGCCCGGCGTAGGTCGTGCGCTGACGCGGTCTTGTTGGCGTCGACTCTAACTTTCGCCTGCGCGCCGATGCTGCCCACAGTCTTCGACACTCGATCTGGTGCCGGTCGGCCTGGCTTACCGTCATTTCGCTCCAGTAGAAACACGGGGCCACTTCTTTCGGATTCGGGCACGGCCTCCAGCAAACGGGCAAATTCGGGGGCCATCGGAAGCAGACGGTCCTTGTGGCCTTTCTCGAGGTCGGCCGGAATCCGTAGCATCGGATATCGCCCTGATAAAACGGGGTGGAGTTTGTCGTCGCGGTCCCAATAAAGCTCGAGCGATTCGGCCAACCGTAATCCACTTGTCCACAGGCCACATAGGTAGAACGTCCAGCGCGATGCTGTGGTATGTCCGACAACCTTTGGCACCGCCTCCAGCATCCGCTCAAACTCCTCCATGGTGATCGGCCGGCCGCGCATCACCTTGCCACCCTTCGACATCTTGGCACGTTTCACCTTCGGAAACGCCGGCAGATGGGCAATGAGTTTCTGTAACTTGGCCCAATTGAGTGCTGCCTTGAGGTGGGCAAGGTGGCCGGCAATCGTCGATTCGGCCAGTTTCCCGCTGCCCGTCTTTGTGTCGCCTTTTCGCAGTCTTGAGACAAATGCCGACAGTCGTTTTTCATCGACGTCCCAGAGCCGCTGCGGGCTGATCTCTTTCTCAAATCGGTCCAGCACCGAGGAGATTTTTTCGGCCGTGCGCGGTGCCAGTCCAGGAACGACTTCAGACTCATACCGTTTGCGAAATTCCTGCCAGCTGAACTTCGAGGGAATGACGGCTTCACCGGCGTTTAGTTTGGACTCGAGTTCGCCAGCCAGCCGCTCGGCATTTTTTCGGTCACGCGCCAGACCGCCGCGGATGATTTTTGTGCTTTTGGTTCGGAGTCGGCTGGTGATCGGATCCCGCCACTGAAGTTGGTAGTGCGGTCTGTCGCCGAACTCGACCACGTAGACCTTGATCTCTCCGTCCTCAGCCATACATCACACCTCCTTGCCGCCGCCGCATTCCAGCGAGCGTCTTGTGAAAAGTTGCAACCCTGATCTTAGCGCGCTTCGGTAGGCGCGCCAGTCGCTCCAAAAATCGCGCGGTCTATCGCCTGGGAACCTGCCGGGACACTTGGTTCCTTGCGCTTGGTGTTGATCTCCACCTCCATACACCGCCCCCGGCCGCCGATGTGAATGTCCACCAAACCGCCGCTGTGGAGTGAGTGGACGCCACGGCGAGCCTGGTCGTGTGACAGCCCCATTGGCCGCCGAGTGGCTGCGTTGACTTTGATTGGCCCTGAACGCCCTCGCCGCATCCTCTGGGTGTGCCAAAGGGCTAAACCGACCGCCAGTGCGGCAGCCCCGAGCCGGTAAGCCCTCGCCAACCACCACATTGGCACCGGCCCTGCGAGGAATGGGTCAGTCATCGCCCCCTTCTTCCGCCGACCGGTAATAGGACCAGCGATAGCTGGGGGGGGCATCTCCATCCGGAAAGCGTCAACGTCCATGACCACTACCTACCCACATATATAAAGAAGGAGATATCTCTAGGAGATATAGAGGAGATAGAACCGGTTCAGCATTGGTGCCGATGTAGGTCGACACCAATGCCGAACTGGATCAGCACTTATGTCGATGTTGGCACGGGCCCGGCTAACCGCGAGACGGTGTTCCAAAAGTCCTTGCCCGCCTCGTCGATGTATCGCTCTGGGCACTTGACGATCTCGAAGTCGGTACCAATCTCGAACCCACCCAGTACGATTTTCGACGCCTCGGCCATGATCCCGCGGGCCCGCTCCACCACCTCGTCGATTATGTCGGCTGGGCCCTCGATGACCACCGCATCATGGACAGGGGCGCACAGGCCGATCCCGGCTTCGACGAGCATGCAGCAGGCCAGTCGGAGCATCTCGGCGCCGTGGGCCTGGCAGGGAAAGTTCGCCAGGCTTCGGGCGTTGGCACCCCTGGCTGGGTCAGCGGACGGCCCGACGTGAATCGGCCAGCCGAAGACGGTCTGCAATTCGCCCAAGAGCATCGCCCGATCGACCGCCGCCTGGGACCATCTCCAAAACGCTGGATAGGTTTCGCGGTGCAGTCGAAGAAGGCGCTTGGCCATGTCGACCGGCTGGCCAATCCGATCCGCCAGTGCCTCCGCGCCCATGCCGTATTGGACAGCCAACACACACGCCTTGAAGAGTGCCCGCTGGCCCCCGTGCGTCTTCTTCGTACCATCCGGCGGGATTGCGCCTGCCTGCTTGCCGAAGGCGAGGTAGGGGTCGCCCGACCGGTAGGCCTCGGCCATCGCGTTGTCGCCCGATAGCGCCGCTGCGATCCCAAACTCCTGCTGGCCGTAGTCGAGGTAGGCGACCGCCATCCCCGGCTCCGGCTTGATCAGGCTCCGCAGCCACCGCGACGGGCCGAAAATAAATTTCGCGTTCGACGGCTGGTTCCGGCCGGTCCTCGCCCGGAAGGGCATGATCCCGGTCCTGTTGCGACCATCGGGGCCGATGGCGAGATCGTCGAACAGCCGCATCTTGCCGAGCGCCGACCGCAGTTCCCGCAGCTCCGCGACGGCTGGATATACCTTCGCCATCGAACGGAACGTGTCGTCGTCCATCTGGAGTTGGCCGCTTTTCAACCGCGGCCATGGGATGTCGCGGGCGATCAGCCAGTTGGCAAACCTGTCCCGCTTAAATGTGGTGCCTTCGAAGACTCCGTACCGGGCGTCCACCTCCACCACGAGCGCCGCTTGGATGTCCTGCCAGCGGGCCCGCAGGTGTTCGAACATTGGCACGTCGATCGGGATGCCGCGGTGCTCCATGCTCGCTACCGCCCATCCGTACCGTCCTCGGAGCAGCGCCCGCGGCAGGTCGATCCGTGCGAGCATCCGTGGCAGCAGGCGTTCGAGTGCGTTGACGTCCTCGCCGCAGTAGTCGAGGAGGGCCTGCCGCTCATCGTTAGTGAACGGGCCTCCTCGTATGGCAAGATCTCGCATCGACTGCTTTTCGGCGCCGTCCATTGCCGGTAGGCCGTGGTAGACCAGGGCGCCGAGAAGGCCGGCGCCGCTAGGCGTACTCAGACCATTGGTGACGGCTCGGAACTCGACGAATAGGTCGAGCACCCGTGCCGGTGCCGGCCAGCCGAGGGCGTGGAACACGCTAAACTCAGCGGGTGCGGCATATGCCACAAAAAGCGCCCGTTCATCGGTGCGGAACGGCGCGGCCGGCAGAGTGGCCAACTCGTCCTGCCACAATCGAAGTTCCTGGCCGGATCGTAACTCCCTCGCGACGACACAAATTGGCTCCGGCCGGCAGCCAGAGTGGCAGGAGTATTCAGCATCAACACACCAGATCTCATCGAACGATTCCAAGCCGACACACTCAAACGCACGAAATGCAATCATGATTCACCTCAGCTGTTGATGATGGGATGGGCAAGAGACGTAATCACGCGGCCACCAAAGGCCGCCTGTAACAAGTCGAGAAACGAAACGTCGGGCCAGAGAGGGTCTGGAACACAGCGGCCCTTGGTGGACGTGACGTATTGCTGCGAGTCAGCGTCGAATACCACGCGGCACCAAGTCTTCTCCGCCAGATCTGCGACAACGCACGCTGGCGTTGTCCGAAGTTCGGGCCCACCCTCCGCCGCCGGCAAGGGAATGACCCAGACAAACAAACCGCCGTTGAGGTTGATGCACGCCCGCAGGCATACAGGCATCAACGACGGCCGTAACTCGTGCCATAAGTTCCGCGTGACCAGGTAAAGGTCGCCCGTGCCGGCGTCGCGGAGGGCCAGCGTGCTGGCCCCCCGCTCGACGCCTAGCCGGACACGGAACCATTCATCTGGCCGCGGGTCGCGGCACTCGATTGAAGGTGTGCCCTCCATGGTCAAGCACCTCCCCGCAGTTCGCGCAGGACGGGATGATCGATGGTGTCGATCATCCGGTCACGAAACGCGATCTTCAGCATCGCCGGGAACGGCAGGTCGGGCCACTTCGGCTCGGGCAACACGCCGGTCGGCTCGTAGTGGGTGTAGATCGCGTTTTCTGTATCCGAGACCATTCGACCCCAGGTCGTCTCCGCGGCCAGAGCGATCTGGAGTGCGGATTCGGTCCAGGTGTTCGAGCGACCGTCCGCCTTTGGCAACTTGATCCGCCAGAGGAAAAGGTCGCCCGCCTGGTTCACACACGTCAGAAGCAGCGCCGGCGCGATCTCCCCCGAAAGATCCGGCCAGAGCGTCGGCACTACTAGGTACGTCGATCGCTCGATACCCCGCTCAAGTTCTAAGACTGCGGTCTGCAGCCGCCAGTCCGCGCCGGGCCGAACGCGGAACCATTCCGACTTGTTCGGCTTACGGTTGGGGATCGTGCTGATCACCTTCCGCACGCCGAGCCCCTCGGAATAGTCGCTGCCGAGCCGCAGCGACGCTGGGTCAAACGGGTCTGGCGGGTTGGGCCGCGGCGGAGGCGTGGACGGAGCGGCCGAGGTTGGCGGCACCTCCACGGCCGCCGGCTTTGGAGTGGTTGGGTCAACAGACTTGGGCACGGCATCGCTACTGGCAGCCATAGATTTTTCCTCTGTGTGGCCTTGGGAATCGGGCATAAACTTCGAGACGTCCTCGCGGTCGTCGTCATCGGGGGC
>JBAXUW010000023.1:0-24039 GCA_037129495.1 Planctomycetota bacterium
CTCTGGGGGGGCGGGGGGCTGCGTGCGGGCTTCAGTCGTCGGCATCTTCCGGTCCTCCGACGTGGCCGGTAGCCGCAGGCTCTCGATGAGCGGCCGATCGGTGTCCGCAAACCGCTTCCGGAGGGGCTCTTCAAACATAAATGTCACATTCACTCGACTGCCATCTGGGGCGGCCAGCACATAGTGAATCCAGCAAAACGGCAGGTTTCCAGCGGTTCCCGAGGACTCGAGCCGCACGATCCTCAGGCCGTCTTCCCGGTCGCTCTCTACCGCGGCGTCCGTGCGGATGATCTGGCCTGCCAGCGACCGCTCGATATCCCGCTGCACATCGCTGCGGGTTGGAAGGACGGCGGCCGCGGCCCCCGGCAGCACCGTGATCGAGCACTGCCCAACCAGCGTACCCCGATCGACCAGCCGCATGACGAGTCCGCTGCCGCCGTTTTCCACCTGCCGCCACCGCCTGTCGTGAACAAGATCAAAGCGGCCGGCGGCGTCGCGATACCAGACGTTGCCAGGACGCCCCGTGCCCTGCCGTCGCAACGACACCGCTGGGGGAGCCGCGTCGCTTGTGCCGGAAGCAGTCTGCTCGCTCGTCTCAATGACCAGACCGAGGGGCACACCCAGCGGCGTTTTCGCGACCTGCAGCCGCGCTTCAAGATCGAATCCTGGCGCCACGTGGCTGGCCTGGCGACGCTCCCGGATCAGGGCCGTAGCCTGCATCACAGGGCCGCGGAGCTGCTGCCGCGACGGCCTCGCAGCGTCATCGCTGTCGTTGTCGACGCTGCTTGTGGCTGGGGCCGTGAAACTCCCCTCGACCGTCACGTGCGTCGGCACGCCATCGGCAGCCCCGTCAATAATGCCGGAGAAGACGACGCTCGCCCGCCCGTCGACCACATCCTGTACCCGGGCCTCCAGGCTGCCCGACTCCACGGTATCGATCACCAACAGCCCGGCTACAACATCGGCGGGGATCTCCCACTTCCCGCCGACTACCACCGGTTCCTGCGGGAGCATGTCATCAAGCAGGAGCGAATCGAATGGCGTCTCCAGCAGGTCGAACTCGGCAGCGGAAAGAAATCCTTCGGCGAGATAGGGCACCGGCGTGGTTCCCTGTTTGGCTACAAGGAGGAGCCGGGCATCGGCGGCGAGTGTTGCCTGGGCTGTGGTCTCGCCGACCCGCATCACAGCCGTGGCATCTTGATACCGGCGGGCGACTGCCTCGGAGTCTCCCGCGGTCTCCTCGAAATCGAAGCGGGCGTTCATCTCGACCGGCTCCCGCACGGGCGCGGCATCCCGCCCGGCCGGGGCCACCAACTCGCCCGTGACATCGAGCCTGACCCGCACTCGCAGCCCATGCGGCGGCTCCGCCCAGGCGAGGCTGCCCCCACCGGCAACGGCCGCCGCTAGGCAGGCGGCGGCAGACAGCCCGCAGCAGACAGTCTGCAGTCGCTCAAGCGTTAGGACTCCGGTCTTCCAGCGCACGAGTTCTCCTTCGTTCTCTCAGCACCACCACCCCGCTGCCTAAGTCTTCGACGGAGTGGCCGCCGGCACCGACATACCAAATGTCCAACCGCTCCAGACGCCGCTTTTTACCGGAGTTCCGTAGTCGTCACGGCCAAAAATGAGACCGGTCGGCCGGCTCGTCGATACACAAACCCTTGCCGGGCAGAGGCTTGCGCCCGGCTCCAGACTGAGCCATGCCGCCGGCTGCCAAAAAACCTCAAGAAATCACCTTCAACCTGAACCGGATAACGGCCGCCGCCGTATAACTCTAGCGACTTCTTGAGGTGGGTCAGAGTGTTATGGATGACATCCGGACTGCCTTTTTCGGTCGCGAGTTTTCGCCTTTCCAACCCCGACACGGATTGTCGGCCTAAGGAGTGATTTTATGAACTCGAATCTTACTTCCAACCTTACTTCCAATCTTGGTTCCAATCTTGGTTCGAATCTGGGTTCGAATCTGGGTTCGAATCTGGGTGCCACAGATTCCCGGCTGCAACTCTTCTCATTTTCCGGCGACGAGATTTCCGGTCCTCAGCCAGCCGGCGACGAAGTGCTGACGATTGAAGATCTTGCGACCCGTTTTAACGTCTCCACCAAGACGATCTCGCGGTGGCGAGACCATGGCCTCGTTGCCGAGCGACACCTCGTGGGCAGCCGTCGGCGGGTCGGATTCCTCGCCACCGCGGTGGAACGATTCATCCACAACAACCCCTTGCGGATCGAGCGTGGCGGTCGGTTCAGCCAGTTGTCGGAGGAGGAGCAGGATCGGATCATCAGGTGGGCCCGCCGTCTCGCCCAGGCCGGGGCCTGCCCGGCCGACGTACACCGTCAAATTGCCAGTCGGCTCAGTCGCAGTGTCGAAACCATCCGCTACACGATCAAGCGGCACGATCAGGAGCATGCTGGCGACGCGGTGTTTCCCAGCGTTGATGGCCGGCTCCGCCCGGAGAGTTGCGAGCGGATCTACCACCACTACCAGCAGGGCGAAACAGTTGATTCGATCGCCAATCGCTACCACCGGTCGAAGGCCAGTATGTACCGAGTGATTCTGTCCCAACGGGCCGAACACATCATGCAACTGCCAATCAGCTGCATGCCCAACGCACTCTTTTCGCGGAAGAGCGCGGAGAATGTGGTGAACCAGCCGTTTCCGGGGCTCAACGAACCCGCCAAGCGGATGCGGCGGCCAGCCGGTCTGCCCGCCTATTTGGCCAGCCTCTACGAGGTGCCGTTGCTGACACGGGAGCAGGAGGTCTGGCTGTTCCGAAAGTTTAACTACCTGAAGCACAAGGCGGCCGTGCTGCGTGCGCAACTCGACATTGATCGCCCGAACACCCGGCTGATGGATCAGATCGACAAACTCTACGAAGAGATCGTTGCGCTGAAGAACAGGATCGTGAGGGCCAATCTGCGTCTTGTGGTATCGATCGCCAAGCGGCGGGTCTCTCTGGCCGATAGCTTTTTCGACCTTGTTAGCGACGGCAACATGTCGCTCATTCGGGCTGTTGAGAAGTTTGACTACGCCCGGGGAAACAAGTTTAGCACCTATGCCTCGTGGGCGATCATGAAGAACTACTCCCGAACGATCCCCGACGAACACCGCCATCACGATCGCTTCCGGGCGGCCGATATGGATCTGCTGCAAACGGTGACCGACCGGCGGGCCGACGTCTGCCAGCAGCGGCTCGCGGAAACCGATCGGCTCCAGCAGGTCATCAAGTTCCTTGACCGGCTCGACTCCCGCGAGCAGACGATCATCATCCGGCGGTATGGGCTCGACCGCGAGCACGAGCCGCAGACGCTGAAGGATGTCGGCTCAGCACTCGGCGTGACAAAGGAGCGGGTTCGGCAGATTGAGGCCAAGGCGATGGAGAAGCTCCGCGACGCGGCCACCGAGAATGCGGTCGTCCCAGAGCTCGAGTAGCGGTCCCCCGTGGAGGCGAGTTTTTAGAGCTTGCCGAATGCTGACGAGGACAAGCTAGAAATCTTATCCCACACGAGTCTGAAGAAACGCCGGCCACTTCAGCGGGCGCGAGGTCAGCGGGCGGGTGCTTCGAGTGAGGCGGGGAGCACTCCCGACGCACCGGCCTGCATTGCCTTGCGGCTGCCAGCGCGGGGTTGGCTCGGCTCCCGCTCCCGCTCCTGCTCCTGGCCGCGAGCCTGCGGTCCGGTTGGGCCGCGAGCTTGCGGTGCGGTCGACGACAGTACGCTGCCGGCCGGTGCTGCCGGCTGAGTGGGGCCACCGGCGGCCGACCGCGTGGGCGATTGGCTTGTACCGGCTAGGAAGTTGTCGATCGTGGCTGACTCGCGGAGGTTGGCGAAATACCGCGACATCTCAATCCGCTGCTTCTTCTCGTGGATGTCGTCATAGAGTTCGTCCCGCACCTCAGCAAACTTCACCTCTGACGGCTCCGTGAAGCCCTCGCAGAGGATCACCATGAAGCGGTCGGCGATCTGCACGATGCCAGAGAGTTCACCAGGCTTGAGTCCAAACGCCTGCCTTTCGAGGGCCGGCTGGCCGCCGTGCCGCTGGATCGGCGGCACCTCGCCGCGCAGCGTGCGGCTGGTGGGATCGACAGAATACTGTTCCGCCAAATCGCCGATGCGTTCGGACGCTGGGTTCTGCCGGGCGAGCTGCCAGACTTCCTGCGCCCGCCGCTGGCTATCCATCACGATGATGCGGCACTTCGCCCGCGGGCCAAACGTCGCCTGAAATGCCTTATCGAGATCCTCCTGCGACACGGGCACCTGGCCCACAAGATGCTTGAGTGCCACCGTCGGCTGCACGATGTCTTCGATATAGTGCCGCAGCGGAATCTTTTCCTGCTTTGTCACACGGTCGAACCACGCGGCCACGTCAGGCGAGCCGTCGGGCTTGCGAAACCCCATCGTCTCGGCGGCCCGGGTGATCTCGGCATCGATATCGGCCTGCGTCACGATCCGCTTCTCACGCGACAGCGCCTGATCGACGAGGCGGCGAGTAATCAGGATCTCTAGCACATCGGCGCCATGGCGGTCGATGCACTTCTCTCGCACCCGGGCAAGAGGAATCGGCAGCCCATTGACGAGGGCGGCGATTCCAGGACTGGCCGCCAACCGGGCGGCGTCGTTGAGCACGTTCTCGATCTTCGCGGCATCCTGCAGCGTGCGAAACACCTCGCCGGAGGCCGACCGACTCTTACGCTCGCGGAGATCTTCGACAAGCCGGGGCTTCACATCGTCGAGTTTCACTTCCGCAGCCGGCAGTCGATCCTCACACTTCACGATGATGAACTGATCGGCCACTCGCACCACCGGTGAGATGTCGCCCGGCTGGAGGGCAAACACCGCCCGTTCAAAGTTTGTGTCGCCTGAGTGGCGACGGACGGGCTGCACCCAGCCGTTGGCGCTGGCGCTGCCCACGTCCACTGAATGCTGGCGGGCCAGCCCACCGAAATCTTCGGGGGCGGCGAGCGCTTTCGCGCGGAGCTGCTCGGCCTCCGGCTGCGACCGAGCCACGATGATCCGGGCCTTGACCGCTTCGCCAAACTGGTTTTCGATTGCGCGATTGAGTTCCTCGGCCGTCGGCTCGATGCTTGCGTGGGCCAGTCGCCGCAGGGCGATCATCGGCCAGACAATGTCTTCGGCGTATTGCTGTGAGGAGATGCCCCGCTCCTGCTGGATGAGGCCGATCCACTTGTCGCGAGGCACGCTAAACCGCTTTGCCATCGCGTCGATCTCGGCATCGACATCCTGCGCCGAGACGGTGATCCCCTGCCGGCCACAGCCCTGGGAGATAAGCTCACGATTGACCAGCACCTCCAGCACGGCATTGCCGTGGCGGCTGAGGCACTCGGCTGCCAGCTGGGGCTGCGTGATTTCCGTGCCGTTGACCAGCGCCATGACGGGATCGGCGGGGAGAGTTGTCGCGGCTCCCTGGCCTGCCGGTGGTGCGGCTGTGGCAGAGGTGCCGGTAGCCTGCCGCGGCGGCTTGGCATCGGCCTGAGGCGATCCGGCAAACCCGCGCCACAGCAGGCAGCCGCCGATAATCGCCACCACGCCTACGATCTCGCGAATCAGCCCTGGCCGCTTGAGCAGTCCGCGTGCAAACCGCTCGCCGAGTCTCTGCCAAATCTCACTCATCGCAGGGCCCTCCTTAGCATCTGATGACAACTTTCGGAAAATAGGCGATCCAGCGAACCGGATCAAGGCGAAGGTTGCAGCCGCCAAGCCAGCCTCGTACTCTGCGAGAGCCTCGAAATCAGCGATTTGAGTCTCTCCGGCAGTGAGCACACATGAACTCTTCCCAGTCTTCCTTTCCTCATAAGGAAGTGCCACTTGCCCCACAGCACCCAGAGTGCCTGGTCGTCCTCGGCCTATTGCCGCCGGTCACCGCGGAAGACATCAAGCAGGCATATCTCGTCAAAGCGATGGCGATGCACCCTGACCGTGGCGGTGATCCACAGCAGTTCATCCGTCTGCAAAAGGCGTTCGAAGAGGCGAACGAGTTTGTCAAATTTAAGGCGAGCAAGCTTGAGTGGCTGGCCGCGAAGATTGATGCCTACTCACAGCAGCAGGAAGTCGTTAGCGAGACGATTGACCGCGGCGGCGAGGTGGAGATGGAGGAAACCGACTGGCTCCGCAAGTCGTTCGGCGAGGACTTTGGCCACGTGGCCGACAAACTGGTCGCGGTGCGGCTCCACGGTCTGGCAGCGAACGATCTGTTTGCGATTCTGCTGGGCTTCCGGGCGGAGTCGCTGCAGGATTTGGCCGTGCTCGATCTGGCGGGTGGCGGCCTCACCGACGAAGGGCTCCTGCAGCTCAAAGGCCTGAAAAACCTCCGTTTTCTCGACCTCCGGGGCACGGCCGTCGGGAAGCTCGCAACCGAGACCCCGCAGTGGTTTGAGAAGCTTGAATTCCTGGGGCTACCGGCCGGTGCCGTGGGGCTCTTCTCCAGGATGTCGATGCCACGCCGCGTAAAATTGGCAATCGGCGCCGCACCGAATTAGCCTTGGAAGGCCGGCTGGAAGGGCTCTCTCTGTTCTGCTCCCCCACCGCGCCGAGGAGTTGATCATGCAGACCAGCGTTGCCCCCGCCCTGATGCCCGCCGAACCGCAGACCGATCTGAAGAGTCTTTACAGGCAGCGATCGGTTGTCGCGCAAGACCGTGGGCAGTCGGTTGAATTCCGCTACCGCCTGCTCCACCCGGAGTCGGTCGACATCGCTCCACAACCGCCCGGTGGGTATCCACTCGTGCTGTTTCTGCACGGCGCTGGGGAACGGGGCGACGACAATATTCAACAGCTCAAGTATTTTCCGAGTTGGCTGGCCGAACCGGCCCTGCGTCGGCGACACCCGTGCTTCGTGCTGGCACCGCAGTGCCGAATCGATGAGCGGTGGGTCGATGCGACCTGGACAGACAACAGGAGCACGCCGCTGTCGGCCCTGCCCACCGTCGATCTGGCGGCGGCCAGCGCGGCAGTTGACGAGGTCGTGGCCAGCGAGGCCGTCGACCCAGGCCGTATTTACCTGACCGGCCTCTCGATGGGAGGCTACGGCACCTGGGATCTCGCGGCCCGCCTGCCAGACCGGTTCGCCGCCCTCCTGCCTGTCTGCGGCGGGGGTGACGAACAGCAGGCACACCGTTTGGCCCGACTGCCGATCTGGTGCTTCCACGGCGACGCCGATAACGCAGTGCCGGTGGCTCGGTCGCGGGCCATGATCACGGCGGTGCGGGCTGCCGGCGGCCGGCCCATCTATTCCGAACTCCCCGGCGTTGGCCACGACTCATGGACACCCGCCTACCGCGATGCCTTTGTGCTTGACTGGCTCTTCAGCCAACGGCGGTAGTGAATGCACGCGAAACACGATCATCCTGATCGTTTTCGCTTGGCGGGCCTGCGCCCTACTCCGGGAAGAGCCGAGTTGAGAGATACCGCTCGCCTAGGTCAGGCAGCACCACCACGATGAGCTTGCCGGCATTCTCAGGCCGCCGCGCCACCTGCAGCGCGCCCCAGGCCGCGGCGCCGCAGCTGATGCCGCACATCAGTCCCTCGCGTTTGGCCATCTCCCGCGTCGTCTCCACCGCATCCTCATCGTCGACCTTAATCACCTCGTCAATCACATTGAGGTTTAAGATGTCAGGGATGAAGCCAGCGCCAATCCCTTGGATCGTGTGGCGTCCTGGCTTGATCGGTTCGCCGGCGAGCTTCTGCGAGATCACCGGACTGTTGGCCGGCTCGACCGCCACAACCTTGATGTCGGGCTTCTTCGCCTTGAGCGCCTCGCCGCAGCCGGTGATCGTGCCGCCGGTGCCGACGCCGCAGACGAGGATGTCAATCTGTCCTTCGGTGTCTTCCCAGATCTCCTCGGCCGTCTTCCGCCGGTGCACCTCTGGATTGGCCGGGTTTTTGAACTGCTGCGGCATGAAGTATTGGCTACTCGAACGGTTGATCTCTTCGGCATGGCGAACCGCGCCGGGCATGCCTTCCGCTGCGGGCGTGAGCACGAGTTCGGCGCCGAGCGCCTTGAGCATCCGGCGGCGCTCGAGGCTCATGCTCTCGGGCATCGTCACCCGCAGTTTGTAGCCACGGGCGGCGCAGACATAGGCCAGGCCGATGCCGGTGTTGCCGCTCGTGGGCTCGATGATGATCGTGTCGGGCCCGAGCAGGCCATCCCGCTCGGCGGCATCGACCATGGCAGCGGCAATGCGATCCTTTACGCTCCAGAGCGGATTCATGTTTTCGATCTTGGCGACGACATGGGCCACGCAGCCCTCGGTCACCCGCCGCAGGCGAACCAGCGGCGTCCGGCCAATGCACTGCGTGATGTCTTCGCGAATCCCTGCTGGCAGCGCGGGCAAAATCATGAATGCACCTCTTGTTGGAGCCAGTGTGATGGAATCATTACCATGATTACGATTGGACTGATGGAAGGATAGACTTGAGCAAGCCGCGGGGTAAAGTCCGCTTCAGACAAGTCCAGTAAAACTCTCGGCGCGCTGCCCCAAACTACCGTCCCAGCTACGGAAGCCGCTTTACCCGGATGTTCTTGTAGTAAACCTCGCTCCCCGGATCGTGGGCCTGCAGCGCGAAGGTGCCGCTGGAGAGCTTCCGAGTACCAGTCACTCCGTCGGGCTCGACAAACTCAAAGAGCACCTTGCCATTCACCAGCACTGTCATGCTTTTCCCGTTCACAACGACCTCTTCGGTGAACCATTCATTGTCGGGGCTCGGCGGGACGAAGTTCTTGACTACATTGTAGAGGCTGCCAGTTCGGACCGGGTCAGCCTGGGAGTTGTTGACCTGCATCTCGTAGCCTTGGGCCGGCCAACCTTCAGGTTGAAATTTTGTGTGGAAGAAAATCCCGGAGTTGGCGTTGGGCTTTGTGAGAACGTCCGCCTTGAAATGGAAATTCTTAAACTCGGCCGGCTGGGCGGCATTTGAACCCATGTAAAAGAGGTGGCTCCGCGGGCCGCGGCAGATGATCTTCCCATCCGCGACCTGCCAACTGGCAGGATTCTCATTGACCTTCCAGCCGGCAAGACTCTTGCCATCGAACAGGCTCTCGAAGCCCGACTCCTCGGCAGCCGCTGCTCCCACCACACAAGCCAGCACGGCCGCGACCATGCCGGATCGCTTCAGCCCGTGAACCAAGCCCCAGCACCAGACGTATGCCATGCATAAACTCCATCGTTCTAAAAGTGTGAAGGACGCCGCGATTTCCACGCTCGCTGCAGATTCTGAACAACGCGAGACTCCCGCCAAGCATAAGCCGCCAGCAGTCCTAGCACCAAGCAGCCTGCAGTCGGCGACACTCCCGCCACTCCCGGATGCCGTGCGGGAGTCGCTCGACCAGGCAGGGCTCAACCACCGGCCGATTCTGCTCTCGATCGATACCGACGTCGCGCTCGACGGCCGTCCTGCCCGGGAATGGCTTGTGGTCACGCCAGACCATCTGTCGGTGGTTCCCGAGCGTTCCTCCACTCTTGGGAACGGCGGGGGAACCGCTGGCGGGAACAGTGCCGGTCGGCCGCTGCGGAGTGTGTCTTGGACAGGCATCGATCAAGTACGGACGAGTGCCGGGGTGGGCGGAGGCATGCTGCAGGTCCGCGAGGCTGGCCAATGGGTCGACCTGGTGCGGTATTCCAACGCCATGGCAACCCGGTTTCACAAGGTATCGCGGGCGCTCGAGCAGGCTCGCGACGCGGCTCCCGCAGACGGCAGGCCGCTGGCCGTGCTACCCGGCTGGAGCGAAGGCGATCTGCGTTCGGGCCCGCTCGACCCGCCGCGGTGCCCGTCGTGCAGCCTCCGGCTCGTGGCCCGCGACGATACCTGCCCGCGGTGCATGCAGAAGGGCCAGATCCTCAGGCGGGTGGCAGAGCTGCTGCGTCCCTACGCCCGCGGTGCGGCCTGCCTCTGCCTGCTGACGTTGCTAGGCGTCGTGGCCGAGCTCGTGCCGCCAAAGCTGCAGCAATACATGGTCGACAACATTCTTTCGGGACGGGCCGGCGCCAACGCGGCCGCAGCGCCCGACTTTAAGACAGCGCTCTTGGTTGTCGTCCTGTCGCTGGCCTTCTCCCGCGTGCTGCTTTCGATCGTCGGCATCCTCAAAGGCAGGCTCGCCACCGATATCGGCACAGGTATCACCGCCACTCTTCGCGATGAAATGGTGACGAAGCTGCAGAGCCTGTCGATCGCCTACTACGACCGCCACCAGGTTGGCTCGATGATCAGCCGCGTTGCCCACGACAGCGAGGTGCTGCACGGCCTCATGCACCAGATCACCGGCGGCTTCCTGCTGCAGATCGTGCAGTTGATCGGCGTCGGGGCGATGCTCGTCTGGATCAATCCCAAGCTGGCGCTGTTTACGCTGATCCCCGTGCCGCTGGTGATCCTCGGCTCGTGGATCTTCTGGCGGCATGTCTACCCACGGCACTACCGGCTCTGGGACGCCTCCAGCAAGCAGATGGCGGCGCTCTCCGGCATGCTTTCCGGCATCCGCGTGGTGAAGGCCTTCTCTCAGGAAACTCGGGAGCGAGACCGTTTCCATGCCGCCAGCGACCACCTCCGCCACTGGCGACAGTGGGTAGAACACACCAACAACACCTACGCAGCTTCGATGCAGATCGTCTTTAGTCTGGGCGGGCTGATCGTCTGGTATGTCGGTGGCCGCGATGTGATTGGCAGCCAGATGACACTCGGTCAACTGATCGCCTTCTTGGCCTACCTCGCGATGTTTTATGCGCCGCTGGGCGCGCTCTCAAACTTCACGACCTGGCTGACGAGCTTTCTCTCCGGCAGCCAGCGGGTGCTGGAACTGCTCGACACGCCGGCCCTGATCGCGGAGCCAAAGCAGCCCGTGCCGTGGAAAAACGTCCGCGGGGCGATCCGCTTCGACGACGTGACGTTTGGCTACGACCGCAACCAGCCGGTGCTTCGCGACGTGTCGTTTGAGGTCCGTCCTGGCGAGATGGTGGGGATCGTGGGCCGCAGCGGTTCTGGCAAGACCACACTTGTCAGTCTGCTGACGCGGTTTCACGACGTGCAGGAGGGGAGCATCACCGTCGACGGGATCGATATCCGCGACCTGTCAACGCACGACCTCCGCGAGAAGCTGGGAGTTGTCTTTCAGGAGTCGTTTCTATTTCGCGGGACGATCTGGCGGAATCTCTCCTATGGGCGACCGCAGGCCACGATCGAGCAGGGGCTCGCGGCCGCGAAGGCAGCGGGGGCGCACGATTTCCTCTGCCGCCAGCCGCTGGCCTACGAAACCCTGCTGGGTGAACATGGCGCCGGCCTCTCTGGCGGCGAGAAGCAACGGCTCTCGATCGCCCGCACGCTCCTCTACGATCCCCGGGTGCTGATCCTGGATGAGGCAACGAGCAACATCGACGCCGAGGCGGAGAAGAGCATCCAGGAGGCGCTCGCCGTGCTCGTCCGTGGCCGGACGACGATCGCGATCGCCCACCGGCTCTCCACGCTCCGCAATGCCGAACGGATTCTGGCCTTTGATCGGGGCCAGTTGGTCGAGCAGGGCACCCATGCGGAGTTGCTCGCCGCCGACGGTATTTATGCCCGACTGGTGCGGATTCAGACGCAGGTCTCAAAGCAGCCCACGGTCGACAGTTTGCTGGTGGAGGAGAAGCCTGCCCAACTACACGATGCACAGTTGCACGATGCCCAGCTGCACGACGACCAGCTGCACGACGACCAGGTCGCGACCGTCGCTCCGGCCGAGGCGAACGAGCCGCCCGCCGTGGCTGGCATTGAGTGGCTCGATCCACAGGACCGCCGCTTTGCCATCGGCCCCTACGATCGGATTGAACTCTGGCAGGATGAAGCCCTGGTGGCCGGCGGCATCTTTGTGGTCTGCACGTTTCCGGCCAGCCAGCCGGAGGCCTATCTTTCCGTTCGGGGCTGGAGCGACTCAGGCGACGAGGTTGAGCTCGGCATGATCCGCTCGCTGGCCGACTGGGGCGAGAGCGACAGGGCGGTCGTGCGGGCAGCTCTTGCGCGGCGGTCGCTCGTGCGGACGATTACCCGGGTGCACGCCGTGCGACTCGCCCACGGCTACCTCGACCTTGATGTCGAGACTGATGCCGGCCGCCAGGCCTTCACGATGCGGTGGACACAGAGCCAGGCAGTCGACTTCGGCACCGACGGCAAGATGCTCATCGACACCGAAGACAACCGCTGGGTGGTGCCTCGCGTCAACAATCTCCCCAGGCCCGACGGCGAGCGGTTCCTGCAATACATCTACTGGTGACGTTATTGCTCATCTCCCTGTGGGATAAGTTTTCTAACTTGTCCGCTTCCCGCATTCGGCAAGTTGAAAAACTCGCCTCCACGAAAGACGGTCGGCATCATAAAAAAACCCGCCCGGGTCGGTTTTCACCAACCCGGGCGGGTGTTGTATTCAGCCTGTCGGCGGCGTGTGGCCGCCTCCCCGACTTACTTGCCGAGCTTCGAGATCGTCTCGACCATCGGAGCAACGACTGGTCCAAGGATCTCCTTGACACCCGGGATCGCCATCACCGTGTCGATCACCGTCTTCAGGCTACCGATGTTCTTCGTGACGAAGTCCACGATCGACGCTCGGCCCTCGGCCGCATCTGCCGGCAGTGCTGCAGTCGAGTCTTGAATTCCCTTCAGAATCGGAGCAAATGCCTGGAGTTCGGGAATCGCGGACCGGGCCGTTTCCTCATCCGTGACGGTGCCCAGCACCTCGCCAAGGTTGCCAAACAGACCAGTGAGGTCGGTGCCAATCTTCAGTGCCTCTGCCATACCGGGCGCCAACTTGATCGTCTCTTCGACCACACCCTTGACCATCTTGCCTTCCTGCTCAATGACCGTAGTGCGATCAATCTCGACGGGTCCCTCACGACGCACGTCTTCCCGGACAACGATGGCGCGGGGAGCAGGTGCCGGCCACAGCCAGTAGCCCACCAGACCCAGCAGAGGCAAGAGCAGCAGCGGCAGCCACGACGGGAAGGCCGAGGCTGGCTCCTCGTGGCGATGCCCGCCGCGCGCCGGCTCATCACGACGCGGCGAACCGGAATTTGTGCTTAGGTCGGCGAACGAGAGGCCACGTGGCATGCTGGCCTTGATGTTGTCCTGCTGCTCTGAGAAGAGCCGAGTCAGGCCGGAAGCATCGGGCTTTGCACCCTTAAACTGGTTGGCAATCGCGCCCAACACAATCGGGGCAAGGTAGGTCAGCAGCGTCTTGGTGATGCCCGGCTGCATGCCGAGGAATGACGCCAGCGTGCTGACAATGCCACCGAGGTTGTTGCCCAAGAGCGACGAGAGCAGGCTGCCGCCCATGGAGCCGAGACTTGAAGCCTGGCCACCACCGAGAAGGCCGGCCAGATTGCCCAGCGTTTTGAGATCAAGGCCGCCCAGCGAGGATGCCAACTGGTTGGCACCACTGTTGGTCGAAGACAGTTGGGAAAAAGCGCTGAGCAGCGCCGGCACGGCCGCGGCCGTAGCTGACTTGGTCTGCGTCTCGTTGGCGCCAACCAGCCCGCCGAGCTTGCCCAGCACGTCGCCGGTCAACTGGCTTGTTACAAGGTCTACAAGATTCATAGTAAATTGTCTCCAGAAGAAATCGAACTCAAAGAATAAAACCAGGAAGGATGACCCGTCGCTTATTTGCGATCAGGGACCGCGCCTCGACCGCCCGGTGCGCAAGAAATGAGCATCGCGCGGACGCCGTCCTGGCGACCTTGTCTTACGGAGGAAAAGAGGGGGATGCAAGCGGTCGGCAAAGTCAACGCAATAGTCAGGGGCCGGGATTGCCCCGCGGAAAATCCCCTCGAGTTTTCCCGGGGGATACCGTGTCAAACTTTTTGAATTCAGCAGCTTTTGTAGTTTGAGTTGTCACAAGATCGCCAGCGGGTTGCGCCGCTCTTCAAGCGTGCCGCGAGTCACTCCCACGCGGTTGGCGGCTTTGAGCCGTCCCCAGATTTCTCGCCCCGTCGTGAGGCCGGCGAGCAGTTCGCGGTAGCCGTGGATGATGTCGCCGATCGCGGTGGCGGTTTCATCGAGCAACTCCACGCGGAAGTGGCCGACACCCCGGCTCATCAATTGCGGCACCACCTCGGCAGCGCTCTGCGGCACGGCATTGTAGAGCGTGTTGCGGCAGCCAACGTCGGCCGTGAGCGGATGCTCCACGCCGATCCTGTCGCGGAGCTTTACCACATGGTCGTCGCACGGCCGGCCACAATTGGTCTTGTTGGTGCCGGGCGACAACACCGCACAAAACACGCAGTGCTCCATGTGAAACATCGGCATGTGCTGATGAATCACTACCTCCAGCCATTCCGGTGGCGTTCTGTCCACGAGTGCCAGAAGCTGCTCACGGTTGAGGTCATACGACGGCGTCACCCGCGCAAGCCCCTGCTCCATGAAGAAGGCCGCCGTCAGTTCATTCGTTACATTCAGGGAGAAATCACCCACGATCGGCAGGCCTTGCTCACGGAAAAACCGGAGACCGCCAAAATTGCGGACGAGGATGCCGTCGGCCCCCGCCTTGGTCATCAGGCGAAAGATTCCCAGCTCGTCGGGCTTTTGGATCCGCGGCATGGCAAGCCGGATCGTGGCCCCGGCGGCATGGGCGATTTCCACCGCCTCGTGATACTGACGGATGTCGGAAAAATCAGCATGCAGGCTCCGCTCGCCGAGCTCCAGCACGGTGCGGAGCTGGTCGAGTGAACGCACCAGCACATGCAGCACAGGCACGGCTTTTCGCTCGCCAGTCTCCGCCTGTGATGCAATCGCAGGCCAGCCGGCCAAAACGCCAGCCTGGATTTGCCGCGGGGTTACCGCCCCGAGCACTTCCTCGAGCCTCGCAACGAGGGCATGCCGTAGCTTGCCGAGCACACTGTGAGGCACCATCGGCCCGCCCACGATCTCGGCCGTGAGCGAGCGCAGCTCAAAGGCTGTGCCGCCCAGCCGAGAAAATTGCGATTCAAGCGACTCAAGGCTGAGGGCATGCTTGGTGGCCGGAACTGTCGCCGCCTCCGACACCACCTCACACCGCACGCCCCCGGCCGTTGTGGCGGCGACCCGCACCGGTTGCCCGGCGGTCACGGTCACGTGGAGATCAACGGGCATGCGCCGCTTTGGCTCGGGGCTTGAGAATGTCTTACGGAGGCGGGCGGTGAGGTGCGGATCGTCGGTCTTCCAGACGATCTGGCCCGGCAGCACCGCAGCCAGGTCAATTGCCCCGTGGCCAAACGCCAGTTCCACCTGCCCGCTGCTCACAATTTCCGTGAGCGATTGCCCGCCCTGAAACACCTCGTAGACGCGGCCTCCCTCCGGATCATCGACCGGCTTGCCGCAGTCGAAGGCCAGCCCGTCGCCGCGCTTGACACCGGTGACAAGATCGACCACGACGCGGCCGCGGCAGACAGCGCTGACAGTGCCGAGTCGCACGCCGCGCTTCGCGCTTGAGTCGGCCGGCACGAGCATCTTGTGGTCGCAGCCGTGGAGCCAGCCTGGGGAGAAACCCCGCGAAAACGAGAGCTCCATTTCCTCCACATCGCGCGGCGTGAATTCTGCCGGCCGCGCGGCCACCGCCGCATCGATCGCGGAGCGGTAGTGTTTGGTCATGTTGGCAACATACTCAGCCGTCTTGAGCCGCCCCTCAATCTTCAGGGAGACGACGCCCGCCGCGATCAATTCGGGCACCAGCGCGTAGGCGGCGAGATCTTGCGGCGAGAGCAAATATTTTCTTTCACCGAGATCGACATCGATGCCATCGCAGACGAGGTCGTAGGGCAGCCGACAGGCCTGCGCACATTGGCCGCGGTTGGCGCTGCGGCCGCCAAGCGACTCACTCGTCAGGCACTGTCCAGAATAGGCCACGCAGAGCGCACCATGCACAAACACCTCCAGCGGCATCGCGGTCTGCCGCCCGATCGCGACGATTTCGTCGATGGAGAGTTCGCGGGCCAAGACGACGCGTTGCATGCCGAGCTCTTCTGCCAGCCGAATGCTCTCGGCGCTGGTGAGCGTCATCTGGGTGGAGGCATGCAGCGGCAGATCTGGACAGATCGCCCGAATCAGTCGGGCGGCCCCGACATCCTGCACCAGCACGGCATCGACGCCCGCCTCGGCGATGGCCACGATCGCCTGCTCAAAGCGGGCGAGTTCGTCGCTAAACACGAGCGTGTTG
Source organism: Planctomycetota bacterium (assembly GCA_037129495.1). Lineage (GTDB taxonomy): Bacteria > Planctomycetota > Planctomycetia > Pirellulales > UBA1268 > CAMCQY01. Next base: position 16,159 of record JBAXUW010000023.1, read on the forward strand.
AGCGTGGCATAGCCCTTGAGGCCGCGGCCGTGAAGGGTGCTCATCAGCACTGGCAGGTCGGTGAGCGTGAAATTAGTGGCCCGAGCCCGAGCGTTGAAGCCGCTATCGAGGCCAAAGTAGACGGCATCAGCGCCGTTTTCGATCGCAGCGCGGACGCAGTCCCAGTCACCAGCGGGCGCAAGCAGTTCGGGCGGGGAGGGCATGGGAAAGAGTATACGGCCTCGACCCCTCCAGGAAGCACCCTTGTTATGTCGGATAAGTTTTCAACGTGTCCGTTTTACGCATTCGGCAAGTTGGAAAACTCGCCTCCACGGGGGAAATTTTTAGTCAGCTGCTGCTTACTCCTCGTGACCGCGGAGTTTGGCAAGCACGGTGTAGTCTTCAAGCGTTGTCGTGTCGCCCACTGTTTCCTTGCCGGCGGCAATGTCGCGGAGCAGCCGCCGCATGATCTTGCCGCTCCGGGTCTTCGGGAGCGTGGCCGAAAAATGGATGTCGTCTGGAACAGCAAGCGCACCGATCTGCTGGCGGACATGCTTGCGAAGTTCATCCTTCAGCGCGGTTGTGTCGGCAGGCTCGCCCCCCTTGAGCGTCACAAACACCGCCACCGCCTCCCCCTTCACGTCGTGGGGCCGGCCGACTGCAGCCGCCTCGGCCACCAGCGGGTGGCTGACCAGCGCGCTTTCGATCTCGATCGTCGAGAGCCGATGTCCAGCGACGTTGAGCACGTCGTCGATCCGGCCCATGATCCAGTAATAGCCGTCAGCATCCTGCCGGGCATTGTCGCCGGCCAAATACTTGCCGGGCACCCGCGACCAGTAGGTTTCGTGAAATCTTTCGTCGTCGCCCCAGATGCCACGGAGCATCCCGGGCCACGGCTTTGTCATCACCAGCCAACCGCCCTCGCCCTGCTCGACCGGATCGCCGGCGGCGTCGACAATCCCAGGGCAAACGCCTGGCAACGGCAGCGTGCAACTGCCCGGCTTCGTCGGCGTGCAACCAGGCAGCGGGCTCATCATGATCCCGCCTGTTTCTGTCTGCCACCAGGTGTCGACGATCGGGCAACGCGAGCCACCGATCACCTCGTGATACCAGATCCAGGCCTCGGGATTGATGCCTTCGCCCACGGTGCCAAGCAGACGGAGGCTGGAGAGATCGCGGCCCTCGATGTGTTCCATGCCCCACTTCATAAACGATCTGATGGCGGTGGGAGCAGTGTAGAAAATCGTCGGCTTCTCCTGCTCGATGATTTCCCAGAAGCGGCCCTCGTGCGGTGCGTTCGGGGCCCCCTCGTAGATCAAGATGCTTGCCCCCGCGGCCAACGGCCCGTAGGTGACATAGCTGTGGCCCGTGATCCAGCCGCAGTCGGCCGTGCACCAGAAGAGGTCGTCATCGCGGAGGTCAAATACCCACTCTGCCGTGGTCTTCGTCCAGAGCAGGTAGCCGGCGGTTGTGTGCTTGATCCCCTTCGGCTTTCCGGTCGAGCCGCTCGTGTAAAGAATAAAGAGGGGCGCTTCGGAATCCATCGCTGTAGGCGGCGTGTCGGAGGGCATGCCGGCGACGAGGTCGTGCCACCAGACATCGCGGCCTGGCACCATCTCGACGGGCTGGCCGGTCCGCTTGAATACGATCACATGCTTCACGCTCGACGACTTTTTGAGCGCCAGGTCGACGTTCTTCTTAAGCGGCAATTGGGCCCCCCGTCGCCAGCTGCCGTCGGCGGTGATCACGGCCACGGCCTGAGCGTCTTCGTTGCGGTCGGCGATCGCCTCGCTGGAAAATCCTCCAAAGATCACCGAATGCACCGCGCCGATTCGGGCGCAGGCGAGCATCGCGATTACGAGTTCCGGGGTCATCGGCATATAGATGGAGACTACTTCGCCTGGCTTCACGCCCAGCGATGTCAGGCCGGCGGCGGCTCGACAGACCTCAGCCAGCAGTTCGCGATACGTAAACACGCGGCGTTCACCCGTCGGTTCGCCCACCCACACCAGCGCCACCTTCTCGCCCCTGCCAGCCGCAACATGCGTGTCGAGGCAGGCGGCAGAGGCGTTTATGTGGCCGTCCACAAACCACTTCGCGTGGGGAGGCTGCCAGTCGAGCACTTTGCTGTAAGGCTTCATCCAGGGGAGTTCGGCCGCGCGGGCATGCCAGAAGCCCTCGGGGTCGCGGGCCGCCTCGTCATAGATGCGGCGGTAATCGGCGAGCGAGCCGATCCGGGCCCGCTGGGAAAACTCCGGCGGCGGCGGAAACACCCGTGTCTCCTGCATCACACTCGCAACCCGGCCGGCAGCCTTCTGTGGCTCACTCATGGAATTCTTTCCCCACGTTTTGAAGCAAAAACCGAGCTAGCAAAACCGAGATCGATCACGGTTTGCGTCGCTCCACTCAGCCGATAGCAGACCATTCCCCGGGTCGGTGGGCAATGGCCGGTCGCAGATTCAGCCGTGGGAACTGGTCGTGTCGAGGCAGGGTCCGGCGAATGGGCTGCTTCGTTCGGCGGTATCACCGAAGCCGATGCCGAGGGCCCGCGCCGCCTGCACCGCAGAGCTACGTGGATCGACCCGCGACAGAGTCCGAATGGCGTCGGCAATCGGCACGCTCTCAATATCTGGCGGACGGTAGCAGACCATTTGCCCAAGTCGGCCGTGATGGATCAGGCGAACAGCATGGGCGCCAAACTGTGTTGCCAATACCCGGTCAAAGGTCGTGGGATTGCCGCCGCGCTGCAGGTGGCCGAGCACGACAGTCCGGACCTCGCGATTGAGCCGGTGGGCCACCTCGGCTGCCACGCGGTCGCCGATACCGCCCAGCCGCACCTGCTGGTTGCCCATGGCGGCCCCCGCATGCACGAGGGCTCCGTCGGGTAGGTGCGCGCCTTCGGCCACAACAATGAGTGTAAATTTCTTCCCCTCGGTCTCCCGCTCCAATATCCTGCGGCAGACGCTCTCAAAGGTCCAAGGAATCTCCGGGAGCAGGATCACATCGCCACCGCCGGCGATGCCCGCGTGGAGGGCGATCCAGCCGGCATGCCGGCCCATCACTTCCAGCACCATGATTCGTTCGTGGCTGGCGGCGGTGGTGTGGAGCCGGTCGAGCGCGTCGGTGGCGCAGGCCACAGCCGAGTCGAAGCCAAACGTAAATGCGGTCGACCGCAGGTCGTTGTCGATCGTCTTGGGCACGCCGACGAGCGGGATCCCGTGCTCGTGCAGTTGCTGGGCGATGGCGAGGGAGCCGTCGCCCCCCACGCAGATCAGCCCACAGATGGAGAGCTGCCGGATAGTGGTGGTCACCTGGTTGAGCAGAGCGGGGTCGAGGTCGACCCGCTGGTCTTCGCCGACGGTCGCTGCGAAGCGGCCCTTGTTACTGGAGCCCAGGATTGTGCCGCCTTGCGTCAGGATGCCGGCGGTATTGCGGGGGTTCAGCGGCATATAGCTGACGGGCTCGATCAAGCCCTCGTAGCCACGGAGAAAGCCGACGCAGTCGTAACCGAGCTGCGCCGAACTTTTCACGGCCGCCCGGATGACAGCATTGAGTCCCGGACAGTCGCCGCCGCTGGTGAGGATGCCGATGGTGGGTTTGTGGGCTGGCATGGGGGCAAGAGCTCGCTCGAGGCTACCGGAAAAGCGGGTCTGGCAGAGTCTACCGCTGAAGCCCCGGAGCCGGCGAATGGCATGGTAGAATTTTGTCTTCTACCGTTGCCGCGACGGCGGCCTCCGCTGGGCTTTCAGGAACTTCTTTCTATGGACGTTGTCATTCTCTGTGGTGGCCAAGGCGCGCGGATGCGCGAGGAGACGGAATACCGCCCCAAGCCGATGGTGGAGGTGGGGAGCAGGCCGCTGCTCTGGCACATCATGCGGCTCTTCGGCCACCACGGTCTCAATCGGTTTGTGCTCTGCCTGGGCTACAAGGGGAGCATGATCAAAGACTACTTCCTGAACTACGAAGCGCAGACACAAGACTGCACCGTGGCGATCGGCGGTCGCAGGCAGGTCTGGTATCACGGCGCCCAAGACTCTTTCGACTTTGAGGTCACCCTCTCCGATACGGGCGTCGACACGCTCACTGGCGGACGTGTCAAACGGATCGAGTCCTATGTGAAGGGCGACACCTTCCTGGTTACCTATGGCGATGGTCTCGCCGACATTGACATCGCAAAGCTGCTCGCCTTCCATAAGTCGCACGGCAAGCTCGCGACAGTGACGACTGTGCAGCCCATGTCGCGATTTGGGATCACGCTGCTCGACGAACAATCCCGCGTGACCCGCTTTTCGGAAAAACCGAAGGTGGAAGGCTGGATCAACGCAGGCTTCTTTGTTTTTAGTCGCCAGATCTTCGATTACCTCCAAGGCGGCGATCTTGAAATTCTCGAAAAGGAGCCGCTGGAACGGCTCGCTGCCGAGGGCCAACTCATGGCCTACCAGCACGACGGCTTCTTCTTCGCCGTCGACACCTACCGCGACTATCTCCAGGTCAACGAACTCTGGAAGGAAGGCCACGCGCCATGGAAGGTGTGGTGATGACCGTCGCCGACCACCGGCAGAGCCTGCGTGGAAAAAAGGTTTTCGTCACCGGCCACACTGGATTTAAGGGCTCGTGGCTGCTGCTGTTGCTCGACGCGCTCGGGGCGAAGACGACCGGCTATTCGCTCGCTCCGCCCACGAAACCTTCGCTGTTTCTAGCCGCCGGGCTGACCGATCTGGTCGAGATGCACCACGAGGCCGACATCCGCGATCCGGCCCGTCTGGCCGCCGCTGTAACTCGCGCTGAGCCCGACGTGATCCTGCATCTGGCCGCGCAGCCGCTGGTACGGCTATCCCACCGCGAGCCACTGGATACCTTTTCGACAAACGTCGTGGGCACAGCCTCGCTGCTCGACGCCGTGCGGCAAGCTGGCAAGCCGTGCGTGGTGATTTCTGTCACAAGTGACAAGTGTTACCAACCGCATGCCGATGGCCGGCCGCATGCCGAGACCGACCCTCTCGGAGGCCGCGATCCCTACAGCGCAAGCAAGGGCGCGGCCGAACTCGTCGTCGCGGCCTACCGCGAGAGCTTCTTTTCGCCAGCTCGCCTTGCCGACCACGGCGTGCAGCTGGCGACAGTCCGGGCGGGCAACGTGATCGGCGGCGGCGACTGGGCCGAAGACAGGATTGTCACAGACATCGTGCGGCAGCTGGCGGCTGGCGCGGCGGTGCCCGTGCGGAATCCCACGGCGGTACGGCCGTGGCAGCACGTGCTGGAACCGCTCACGGGCTATCTCACGCTGGCGGCAGCGATGCTCGACAATCCCTCGGCCGATTGGTGCACGGGTTGGAATTTCGGTCCGGCGGCCGACGACGACATCAACGTGCAGCAGCTCACTGAGATCTTCATTGCTGCCTGGGGATCGGGCCGCTGGGTCGATATTCACGATCCGCGGGCCCCGATCGAAACCCACGTGCTTCGACTGGCTACAACGAAGGCGCTGGCGGGGCTGTCCTGGCGGCCGCGGCTCTCCGCGCGGGAAGCGATTCAACGGACGGCCGCGTGGTATAAGAAATTTGCCGCTGAGCCAGCCGCGGCCCGCGGGCTTTGCCTAGCCGACATCGCGGCCTACGAGACGGCAAACCGCATCCACACGCCAGGAACCCGAGCCTAGAATAATGTCCCTAAGCTCGAGCTTGCAGCCACTCCGGAGTATTCCAATGCCGTTGTCAATCGATTCGGAACCGGTGCCCCTGTCTGCTGATGCAGACGGCATCTATCACGTGGGCAATACTCGCGTCACGCTCGACACGCTCGTGGCGGCCTTATGTGAAGGCGCGACTCCCGAGGAGATCAACCGCGGTGGGTGTCCGAGCCGAAACCGAGTCGCGTTCGTCGCCCCACGGTATCCGAGATCGATTGATGAGCCGTCGTACGGTAGCGCGGTAACAGATGCTGTCTCGGTGTTCGCCGATGTGACTCAGGCGTGGTTGTAGTACGCGCACAGGATGTCGGTCTTTCCGGTGTGGCCGATCCTGCGCTGCTTGAATGGTCGGCCACCAACGACTTGGCAGTACTCACGCACGACGTCACAACCATGACAAGGTATGCTCACGATCGTGTGAGGGTAGGAAAACGAATGCCGGGAGTATTTAAGGTGAGTCGATCCGTTTTCACTGCGGTGGCGATCGAAGATATCCTTCTGCTCGGGCTCGGCAATAACGAAAATGAATGGGAAGGCAGGGTAATTTACCTGCCATTGCAATGAACAAACCAATGGACCAGCAGCCGCACGGCCACGCCACCGACAGCCGCACGGCCGACACGGTGCGGGCGGAAATCCGTGGCCTCGTTGCTGAATACACCCGGCTGGCATTTCCCGACCGGCCCTTTCAGCCAGGGCAGGCCGTGCCCGTGGCAGGCCGCGTGTTTGATGCCCGCGAGGTCGAGCATTTGGTCGACAGCGCGCTTGATTTCTGGCTGACGACCGGCCGGTTTGCGGAGGAATTTGAGAAGCGGTTTACAGCCCGCGTAGGCACCCGGTGCGCAAGCCTCGTCAATTCGGGTTCAAGCGCGAATCTCGTCGCGCTCACCGCGCTGACCTCCCACAAGTTGCTCGCGGAAAAACTCGTGCCGGGCGATGAGGTGATCACCGTCGCCGCCGGCTTTCCCACCACAGTCAATCCGATCCTGCAAAATAACCTGGTGCCGGTCTTCGTCGACGTCGAGCATCCGGAGACCCACGCCACCTATAGCATTGATGTCAATCTGCTGGAGGCGGCCCGCAGCGACCGCACGCGGGCTGTGATGCTCGCCCACACACTCGGCAACCCGTTCGACTGTGCGGCGGTGGCAGACTTCTGTCAGAGGCACGATCTCTGGCTGATAGAAGACTGCTGCGACGCGCTCGGCGCTACGTTTGGTGGGCGGCACGTGGGCGGCTTTGGCGACTTGGCCACGTGCAGTTTCTATCCCGCCCATCACATGACAATGGGGGAGGGGGGCATTGTCTTCACGGACTCACCAAAACTCGAAAAGCTAGTGGAAAGCTTCCGCGATTGGGGCCGCGACTGTTGGTGTGAGCCCGGCCACGACGACACCTGCGGCAAGCGGTTTGACTGGCAACTCGGCGACCTGCCGCATGGCTACGACCATAAGTACATCTACTCACACATCGGCTACAACCTGAAGCTCACCGACATGCAGGCGGCCGTGGGCGTGGCGCAGCTTGACAAGCTCGATGGCTTTATTGCCGCGCGGCGATCCAATTACGCCCGGCTCCGCGCGGGCCTTGAATCGCTCCAGGATGTTTTTGTGTTGCCCCAAGCTACGCCGGGCTCGGAGCCGAGCTGGTTTGGCTTTCCGCTCTCGGTGCGGCCAACCGCCCCCTTCACGAAGCACGACCTTGTCCGGCATCTCGACCTCAAGAAGATCGGCACGCGGCAGCTCTTCGGCGGCAATCTGCTGCGTCAGCCGGCCTACCATGGGAAGCCGCAGCGGGTGGTGGGCGACCTGCCCGGCGCCGACTACATCATGCGACACACGTTGTGGCTGGGCATTTACCCGGGTCTGTCAGACGCCCACATCGACCATGTGATCGACACGCTCTCGGCGTTTGTACGGGGGGTCTAGAGGGCTTGCGGTCTGGCGAAGCGCGAGCCAACAGCCGGCCGCCCTCGCCAGGTCTAATGTGTGAACCGTGATGAGGTTGTTTGCAGTGACGAGTGACGAAGCGCGGCAGGCGGCAGTGGCTGCAAAGACCAGAGTGGAAGCGACGGCGTTGACGGCAAGGCTCGGCATCCCAACGACCTCACCCCAACGACCACACCCCAACGACCACACCCCAACGACCACACCTAGACAACCCTGCGGCAGCTGCGAAGTTTGCCTTCCCCCCAGCTTCGCACCTACACCCTTATT
>JBAXUW010000230.1:0-5008 GCA_037129495.1 Planctomycetota bacterium
GTGAGGATGCCGGCGGTGTTTCGCGAGGTGAGCGGCATGTAGCTGACCGGCTCGACGAGGCCTTCGTAGCCGCGGAGAAATCCGATGCAGTCGTACCCAAGCCGCTCTGAGCTTTTCACGGCCGCCCGAATCACGGCATTGAGGCCTGGGCAATCTCCACCACTGGTGAGGATGCCGACGCAGGGCTTGTGGGCTGGCATGGGGAATGGGCTCCTGGGGAACCAGGCCTGTGCCGGGCCCGGAAAACTATGGGCGGGGCCTCCTGGATCGACGCGGGAAGTCTATCCGTTTGCCGCGATGGCGGACGAATGGCTTGGTTGAAGAATGGCTTGGTTGAATATGCCGCGCTACGCAAAGCAGCGGCCTCGATGGATCAGCCTTCGTCCGACATGGTATTCTCTCAACTCCATCTTTCCCTGGCGACGTCTTCCGAAGTGGCATTCCATGACCAAAAGCGCCTACGCACGGGAACAGTCGCACGGAGTCGGCTCCACTCCAGCCCCTTCGCTGCCCACCGAATCGCCCACCGCAGACGGCCTTCGCGCCGCAGCCATCCCAGCAAGCTTTTCTTGGCTGGCAGCCCTGCCGTGGATCACCGCGCTCGCGGCCACCGTTGCACTCGCTTGGTGCACCGCCACCGACCGCTGGACCGCCCAAGCCTGGAACACCCCCACCCAATACCTCGACGGCTTCTATTGCGACGTCGTGAGCACCTTCGCAGGCATGAAAGTCACCGCCGAAGGCCACTTCTGGCCGCTCTCCTGGAAAACCGTCCCCGAACTCGGCGCCCCCTTTGAAGCCAACTGGAACGACTGGCCCTCCATCGAGGAGATCCCGATCCTCTTCTACGGCCTCCTCACCAAGGCCTTCGGCCTGTTCGCCGGCCTCAACCTCGCCCTGCTCACCGGCCACCTCCTCGCCGCCATCACGTTTTTCTTAGTCGCCCGTTGGCTCGACTGTGCGGCTCTCTGGGCCTTCGTCGGCGGCCTCGCCTACGGCCTCGCTCCCTTCATCTTCGCCGAGTCGCCCCACCACATCACCGTGGCCTACGCCTGGCACGTTCCGCTCTTCCTGCTCGTCTGGAAATGGACCTCGGTCGAACCTGGCCTGGAGTTCGGCTCGCGGCGGTTCTGGTGGGCTCTGGGAATCGGCTTCCTCACAGGCCTGCAAAACGTCTACTACACCAACATCCTCTGCCAGCTCACCCTCCTCGGAGCCGGCTGCCTCTCGCTGCGAACCGGCTCCCGCGCGCCGCTCAAGACAGCCCTTGCCGTGATCGGTGCCGCGGCCGCCGCCTTCGCGTTGATGAACGTCGACAGCTGGGCTTACAAAGCGGTCCACGGGCCCAACTCAGGCGTCCTCGTCCGCGAGTACAAGTGGCTGGAAATCTACGGGCTCAAGCTCGTCGATCTCGTCGTGCCGCCGGTCACCCACCATCTCCAGCTCTTCGCCGACTTTGCCCGGTCTCACCGCGAGGCCGCCCCGCTCCAGGACGAAGGCTCCTACCTCGGCCTGATCGGTCTGGCCGCCCTCGGTCTGCTCGTCGCCTCCGCCATCGCGGCCGCCGTTGGGAAACGGGCCAACTCGATCCCTATGGAAGCGTGGCAGGTGCTCTGGATCGTGCTCTGTTTTTCAACCGGTGGGCTCAACGCAATCGTCGGCGCCGCCGGCTTCACCCTCTTCCGCACAGGCTGCCGCTACAGCATCGTCATCTTGGCGATCGCGCTTCTCTATGCCGCCCAGCGGCTCACCGCCCTGCACAAGGCGGCTGCCTTTCGCACCGATCCCGAAACACTCCAGATTGGCACGCTGACCGCGGCGATCGCGGCCAGCCTCGTCATCCTCTGGGACCAGGTGCCGCGGGCTCCCAGGCCCGAGCAGACGGCCATCATCGCCCGGCAAGTCGAGGCCGATCGCGAATTCGTGGCGAAAATGGAGGCTGCCCTGCCTGCGGGCGCGATGGTGTTTCAGCTGCCGATCATGGAATTCCCAGAGTCTCCGGCCCCGGGCGTGCCCCCCTACGACCACTTCCGCCCCTACCTCTATAGCAAGCAGCTGCGGTTTTCCTACGGATCCATGAAGGGCCGTCCCCGCGAGCAGTGGCAGCAGGATCTGGGGAAAGTGCCGTTTGAAAAGGCGGTGGCCGAGATTCAGGACCGCGGCTTTGCTGCGATCTACATCAACCGCAACGGCTTCCCCGACAAGGCCAAGCAGATCGAAGAAAAGCTCGTCGAGATGGGCTACTCAACAACGCCGATCCGCAATGCCACCGGCGACCTCGTTTGCGTGCCGCTGACACGATGAAATCGTGTCGCCACGGCGTGCGATTTGACAGCCCCGCCCACAAAGAGTATACATACGTTCACACTTTCGCCGATGCCCCACTGCCGTTTGCCTGCCCGCTTCCCATCGGCCAAAATACCCTCTGCCGCTTCCGCCAAAGGAGGTCTTCGATGCGTAACTTTGTCGAAATGAAAAATCGCTTTCTGGTCGGCTTCACTGAACAGCAGTCCGAACTGCTGGCTGAATTCGTCGTGGAAACCTACGACGACCTCGTCACCCGCCGCGACTTCGCCGAACTCCGCGCGGTGGTCGCCGATCTGGCCGCCTCCGAGAAACGCCTCGCCATTGCCCAGGAGCGGACCGAAACCAGAGTCGAGGAGCTTGCTGTTGCCCAAAAGGAGACGCAGGCCGAACTCATGAAACTGGCTGCCTCCCACGACAGGCTGGCTGCTTCCCACGACAGGCTGGCTATCTCCCACGACAGGCTGGCTATCTCCCACGAGCAAACGCAGTCCGATGTCCACGAACTGACACGCATCAGTAAGGAGGTGCTCTGGTCGCTTGGAGACCTGCGGAAACAGGTCGGGGGACTGTCAAACTCGGTCGGCCATGGCCTTGAGGCCTACGCGATGGAGCGAATCCCAAAACTCCTCGAGCAGCGGTTCGGATTTATCACTGAATCATCGGCGCCCGAAAACATCGGCGGCGACGGTGAGGAATACGCATTCGACGTCGTCTGCCGCGGCACACTCGATGGACATCGCATGGTGGTGCTCTGCGAAGTCAAAACTAATATTACGATCGCCGAGGTGGAGAGCTTCATATCCATCGCCATGCGGGCAAAGCCACACATCGACACGGCCGACGTCCGCACGCTGTTTTTTGGCTACCGCGCCGGCCAGAAGGCCCAGCAACTGATGGCCGACCATCGGTCGATGTTGGCCTTTCCCCGCGGGCTCATCGTGAGCTAGTGGGATCCCTTGCGTGTAGTGCGGGCTTGCATAAGAGTGGTTGCATGCTTGTGAAGCCCTGGCAGCAGGCGGCCCTGCTCGCCGCCATCACGTTCGCCGTCTTCTCCGCCACACTGACGGCCGACTTCGTCTACGACGCCAGAATGCAGATCCTTGCTGGCGATTTCATCCACGACTGGCGCAACTGGCCAGCAGTGCTCAGCTTCAGCGTGCTCGGCATGGACGTGCTCGACTTCAACCGGCCGGTGATGCTGGCATCGCTCATGCTCGATGCAGCCGCGTGGGGCCGAGAGCCGTTTGGGTATCACCTCACGAGTGTGCTCATACACGTGGTGAATGTGGTGCTTCTCTGGCTGGTGATCCGGGAGATGACTCGACCAGAAACCGGATCGCAGGCCGGGCCCGAGAAGAGTCTGCTCCCGCTGCTGACAGCACTTATCTTCGCCGTGCATCCGATCGTTGCCGAGGCGGTCTGCGAACCAACGTTTCGCGAGGATCTGCTCGTGGCCACGTTTTCTCTGGCCGCACTCATGCTCGCGATTCGACACGATCCGACCACCCCTGGCTTCGACCGCTGGCGGGCCCTCGGCTGCACTCTTTGCTGCCTGTTGGCCATCGCCAGCAAGGAATCGGGGGTCGTGGCACCGCTGCTGCTGGGGGCCTACTGGTGGCTCTTCCGCCGCGGTGAGCCGGGGCACTTCTGGGCCGTGGGCATCGGCAGCGCAACACTCATCGTCATCGCCTTCCTCGCCGCCCGCTTTCTCCTTGAGCCAACCTCCTCCCAGATCTTCGAATCAAAGCCTGAATACATCGGCGGCACCTTGGCCAAAGCAATGCTGGTCGAACCGCGGATCCTCGCGCTCTACGCCCAGCTCATCGTCTTCCCCGTCAATCTCTGCGCCGACTACGGACTCTTCTCCGTCAGGCACCTTCCGCTCACCGCGGCCCTCGTTCTGCTGACGGCAATCGCGGTCGCCGCCACGATCGCGGCCCGGCACGACCGCCGCCTTGTCTTCGCCTTTTCCATGATCCTGCTGCCGCTGGTGCCCGTGGCCAATCTGATCCCAATCTATAAGCCAGCGGCCGACCGCTATCTCTATCTGCCGATGGCCGGCTCGGCTCTCGCCGTTGCCTGTCTGCTCGATGCACCGTGGCTCGCCAGCCGGCTCCGTCTCCGCGAGCGGGCCATCGTCGCCTGCATGGTGGTCGTCGCTCTGCTCGGTCTGGTCTGCATCGACCGCCAGACGGTGTGGGCCAGTTCGCTCGCCCTCTGGGACGACGTCCACCGTAAAAATCCCCTCTCCTCCACGGCCGCGGCTGGCCTTGGGGAAGCGCTTCGGGCAACCGGACGGCTGCCCGAAGCCGAGCAGGCCGTCCTCGCAGCGATCAGACTTTCCAACGGCACGGAAGGCGATCCCTGGGCGACGCTCGCCATCATCCTCGACGAGCAGGGGCGTTTGGCCGAGGCGGCACAAGCGCTCGCCAAGGCGCTGGAAATCGATCCCAAGCTCGCCGATCCCGACGCCCGCGTGGCTGCATTGGCCATGGAACGGCCCTGTGCCGAGCAGCTCAAGCATCTCCTGAAAAAAGCAAATCTGCCCGCGCGAGAGTAGCCTGCCTTCCCGATGTTGTCCAACGCTGCGGCGCGACGATTTCCGGCTGGCATCGGCCCGGCAACGGCCCGGCACCGGCCCGGCAACGGCGCACAGGACAACCGAGGCTACTGCCCTATCTCTGGGATCCACCACACCGCC
>JBAXUW010000231.1:0-4978 GCA_037129495.1 Planctomycetota bacterium
TTCATGCGGGGCACCCACTCGGCCGGATCCTCGCTCACGCAATAGGCATGGCCGATGTCGAAATTGAGGCCCAGCGACGGATGGTCGACCCGCTCGGCAAACTCAAGATATTGTTCAAATCGCTCAATGAGCAGCCCCGGTTCTGGCTCAATGAGGAGTGCCACGCCGCAGTCGGCAGCCACGTCGAGACAGGGCATGATTTCTTCATAGAAGATGTCCGTGGCCGCCGCGCGGCTTTGACCCTCGGCCAGTTCGCCGCCCGGCTCGGTGGAGATTGAGGGGGCACCGAGTTCGGCAGCCAGCCGGAGGGCCCGCTTCGTGTGCTCACGACGGATGGCCCGGTAGTGCCGGTCTGGATCGGTCCAGCCGGGATGCCAATAGGGCTGCCGAGGATCGGCGATCGCGTTCATCATAAACGCGTTGATGTTTGAGATTGCGAGCTTGCTGGCCGTGAGTGCCTTGCGGATCAACTCCTTCTGCACTGGCAGCAGGCCGGCTGGCCAGGCATGGGGCACGTCGGCAAGCAGTTCGATACCGTTGTATCCGCAGTTGGCAATTCGGGCGATCGCCCGCTCGATCGGCACGTCGAGATAGGCGTTGGAACTGAAGGCGAGTTTGAGCGGCATGGAAATCTCTCGGAAAACGAACCGTGAAGTCTACCCTCAACTCGACGCCGAGCGATATTTCGCCAGTGCTGCCTGAAAGACGAGCCTGGAGATAGCCAGCGATGCCGCCGCTGCGATCAGGGCGGCGGCCACCATTCCCAGGGAATCGCCAGAGAGCGGCTGTGCGATTACGCGGGCGGGCACGTTCACAACCAGCAGGATCGGGATGACAAACGTGCAGAGCATGCGGAGTGGGCCGCCCCAGGGGCCGGCATAGATCTCGGCTGGGTAGCGGGAGAAGTTTGTGAGATAGAACCAGAAGTCATACAGGCTCTGATTGCGGCCCATCAGGATCGTCGCGGCGGCGAGCATGATCACGAGGCTGTAGAGTATGGCCACGCCGCAGAGAATCAGGAGTGGATAGAGCAGCCAGGCGATTGGGGGCGGCGTGTAGTGCATGCGGGAGAGGGCCCAGCCCAGCAGGCCCACGCCGACCAGGCCATTGGCGAAGGCCGAGAAATCAACCCGGTGCATCGAAAGCAGAAACTGCGCGTCGAGTGGTTGCACGAGCACGGCGTCGAGGCCACCGGTGCGGACCATCTCGGTGAGTTCCTCGGCGCTCGGCATGAAGATCGCCTGCACGACCGAATTGATGATCAGGCCCGTGGCCACGAAGGCGAAGAACGGCTCCCGTGACCAGCCGGTATTTTTCCCGATCTCCGGTGTGAACGTGAAAATCAGCAGGTAGAAGGCGAGGTTCATCGACATCCATCCCAGGCTCGTCACGCACTCAAGCAGAAAATTGACGCGAAACGTCATGTCGCGGACCAGGCAGGCCCGCGCGAAAGTCCACAGGATCGAGAGATAGCGGCTCATGTCAGCGGCTCCGACCGCCCAAAACTCCCTGCCGAGCGGTGAATAGCCGATCTGATGAATGCCTGCATGATGACCACCATCGTCACCCTCCAAACGCACTGTATCGCCGCGTGCCCCGCCACCAGGCGATGCGGCAGGCCAGAAACATTACAACCACCCAGCCCGCTTCAATGGCCAGATCGCGAGCCAGATCGGCGCCGCGGATTTTGCCGAGCCAGACAGCCGCTGGGAAATAGGCGGTGTATTCGAACGGAAGCCAGCGGACGACGTCGGCCGCCGACACGCCTGCGATGCCGGTCGGCACGTCCGCCAGCATATCAATCGGAAACATATGGCCCGAGAGAAGATACTGCACAAGCATGTAGGCGAAGATGATGCTCGACACCTCCAGAAACCAGAAGCCGAGCATGCCGAGCGTGGCCTCCATAAAGAAGCCCAGCAGAAAGGACAGGACCATCGAGAGCACGCAGGCGGCGATCGTGCCGCTGTCGGGCACCGGGGGAAAAAAACCGCGGTAGAGATAAAAGACCCCGGCGAATGGCAGCAGGGCCACGAGGTAGTAGACGAGCTTGTGGGCGATCCGCGCCGCCAGCAGATAGGCCACGTAGTCGACCGGTTGCACGAGGTATTTCTTGACCGAACCGTCACGGATACTCCGGGCGATGCCGCCGGAAAGTCCGGGCATGCTCGAGAAGGCCCGCGTCACCATCGTGAGCAGGTAGTAGGCGACGATGTCGTTTCGCGA
Source organism: Planctomycetota bacterium (assembly GCA_037129495.1). Classification (GTDB taxonomy): domain Bacteria; phylum Planctomycetota; class Planctomycetia; order Pirellulales; family UBA1268; genus CAMCQY01. Next base: position 2,227 of record JBAXUW010000231.1, read on the forward strand.
ATAGCCGGCGATGTCGGGACGGCTGGTGGCGTTGAAGACGGCTGTCCAGAGGAAGACCTGGGTCACGATCGGCAGAAACCGCATCAGCGTGCCAATGATGAAGTCGCCTCGATAGACGAGCCGCTCCTCCAGGCAGATGGCGAGCATTGTGCACCAGGTTCGCAGGCCGGCAAACGAACGGTTGGCAACGGGTGGCGGGCCGCCGTCGACGGAGGCGGCGAGGCTCATACGTTCGCCTCCCCGGGCTTCGCTGTGGCAGACTCGCCCGCCCGAAACAGCGTCGCCACGATTTCCTCCAGTGGCACGTCTTCGACCGACACATCCCGCACGCTCTCGCTGCGGAGAATCTCCGGGAGCACGTCGGCGATCCGGGTGCGGTCGATGCGGAGCGTCACCCGCGGCCCGTGGATCTCGCAGGGGAAGCCAAACCGTTCGAGCCGTCCCGCAGCGGGCGTGGCATCAAGGTCGAGCGTGACGATCTTGTGAGTTGTAAACCGGTCGACGATCTTCTCAAGCGCTCCGTCGTGGAGGATGCTACCGTGCGTGATCACCACCACGCGCTCGCAGAGCGCGGCAACATCTTTCATGTAGTGCGTGGTCAGGATGACGGTCACGCGTCGCTGGGCCTGCACCTGCTTGAGGAAATCATGGATTGTGTGCTGGGCGACAACATCAAGGCCGATCGTGGGCTCGTCGAGGAAGAGCACCTCCGGCTCGTGCAGGAGCGCGGCGATAAGTTCTAGCTTCATCCGTTCGCCCAGCGAGAGTTCGCGGACGGGCTGGAGCATGAGTTTCCTCACTCCGAGCAGGTCGACGAGTTCATCGCGGGTCCGGTCAAACCGGGCCGAGTCGATTCGGTAGATTTCCTTGTGGAGCCGGAAGCTCTCGGCGGCGGGCAGGTCCCACCAGAGCTGGTTTCGCTGCCCCATTACCAAGGCAAACCGGCGGCGGAAGTCGTCGGCCCGCTCCCAGGGAACGTGGCCAAGTACGTGGGCGGTGCCTCGTGAGGGCGTGATGATCCCAGAGAGGAGCTTCAAAAAGGTCGTTTTGCCGGCACCGTTGGGGCCGAGCAAGGCCACGAATTCTCCCTTACCGACCGACAAGCTCACGCCGCGGAGTGCCTCCACCAGCCGACTCTTGCGGTGGAACAGGCCGGTGACGCTAGCCAGCAGGCCTTCTGGCTTGTCGTAGACGCGGTATTCCTTGGCGAGTGAGTCGACCGTGATCACGGTGTCGCCGTCGTCGCCAGCGGCTATCCCGCTCCGATTGGAGTTGTACATGGCAGAAGTATAGGGGAAAACCTAACAGCCCCCAGCGGAGAACTTTTGGCATGGTTTCACCCCCGACGATTCGCATCGGCCTCGGCCACGACACCCACCGGCTCGGCCCCGGCACGGGTCTCGTGCTGGGCGGCATTACAATCCCGCACGACCGCCGGGCGCTGGGCCACAGCGATGCCGATGTGCTCCTGCACGCGATTACTGACGCCTTGCTCGGCGCGGCGGCCTGCGGCGATATCGGGGAACTCTTTCCCGACACCGATCCGGCCAACAAAGGCCGTGATTCCGCGGAGATGCTGCGAGCGGCGCTCGGCCGTGTCGCGGCCGCGGGCTTTCAAATCGTAAATCTGGATTGCGTGATTTTTGCGCAGCGTCCCAAAATCCTTCCGCACCGCCCGCAGATCCTGGCCCAGATCGCCAGCCTCCTCGGCATCGACGTGGGGGCGGTGTGGCTGAAGGCCAAGACCGGCGAGGGCGTGGGCCCGATCGGCACCGAGGAGGCGATTGCGGCGGAGTGTGTGGTGCTGTTGCAACAAACGAAAACGGTGTGATTTGCGGGCCACAAGCGTGGCGGTGAGACGGAAAAAGAGAATTATCAACCGAGTTTCTGGAGTGAAAACCTTTGATGGCGGCGACCGAATTCAAACAGGCGGCGGCGGGCACGGCAGATGGTCTGCCGGCGATCGAGATTTACAGCACGCTCACCAAGAAGAAGACGCCGCTTGTCACGGTGAAGCCGGGACACGTCGGCATGTATCTCTGCGGGCCGACGGTCTACAAGCCAAGCCACATCGGCCATATGGTCGGCCCGGTGATTTTCGACACTATCAAGCGGTATCTGGAGTATTCCGGCTGGCAGGTGACCTGGGTTGTGAACATCACGGACATCGACGACAAGATCATCGCAGAGAGTGCTGCCCGCGGCACCACGATGGCGAAGCTGGCAGCCGAGATGACGGCCGACTATCTGGAAAACCTTGCCGCCCTCGGTGTCGAGAGCATCGATGCGATGCCGAAGGCGACCGAGCACATCGGCACGATCAGCGCCTTCATCGAAGGGCTGATCGGCAAAGGGTATGCCTATGCCTCCGACGGCGACGTTTACTTCGACGTCACAAAAGATGCTGACTATGGCAAGCTGACCAACCGTTCGGTTGACAGCATGCAGGGTGAGGGAGGCTCGACGGCCGAGCGGAAGCGGTCGCCTGCGGATTTCGCGCTCTGGAAGAAAGCGAAGCCGGGCGAGCCCTCGTTTGAAAGCCCATGGGGCCCGGGCCGGCCAGGCTGGCACATCGAATGCTCGGCGATGAGCCGGGCGATTCTGGGTGAACACTTTGACATCCACGGCGGCGGGCTCGACCTGATTTTCCCACACCATGAAAACGAAATTGCTCAGAGTGAGTCGCTTCATGATCGCCCGATGGCCAGCTACTGGATGCATAACGGCCTGATGCAGGCGGCCGGTACCGCGG
>JBAXUW010000232.1:0-4966 GCA_037129495.1 Planctomycetota bacterium
GCCGTCGGCCGCCAGCAGCGCCCCGGCGGGCCGGCCCCCTTGGTTGGCGTAATGCGGATAGTGCCAGACGAGATCCCGGGCCGGCAGCAGCCCCGAACCGGTCAGCACAGGCCGCAGGCTCGTGCCATCAAGCAGGTGTTTCTTGTCGCCGAGGGTACCTCGATCGGCAGACTGCTCCGCACCGCCGGCATCAAGCAGCGTGGCGGCGATGTCGAGCGTGGTCACTGGCACGTCGGTTTTTAACCCGGGCTGCACCACGCCCGGCCACCGCACAATCAGCGGCACGCGAATCCCTCCCTCGTAGAGATACCCCTTGCCCGCGCGGAGCGGTCGGTTTGAGGTTGGCGAGCCTTCGGCGGTGGAAAGGCCGCCGTTGTCGCTCGTGAAGACAACGAGCGTGTTGCGGGTTTGGCCCGCCTTCTCAACAGCCTCGAGCACCGCGGCCACGGTCTCGTCCATTTCCCGGACCATGCCCGCATAGACCGGAAGATCCTGAACCGCGCGGGCCTGATGGTCGCCCTCCTGTACCTCGCGGGGGCCTGAGAATAGCGGCAGGGCAGCCGCCTGCTCCTGCGACTCCTGCCGGAGATCGGGCCGCGTCTGTAAAGGCACGTGCACCGAATGCATCGGCAGATAGCAGAAAAAGGGCCGGTCGCGATTGGTAGCGATGAAAGCCGCCGCCTGCGTCGCAATCGCCCGCGCATGATGCGGGTCGTCAGCAGGGCCTTTCGCGGGGCCGACGGTTGTCGAGCCCTGCACGTCAAACCCGTGCGTAGGAATGTCCTGCGAGGCTCCCAGATGCCACTTGCCAAAAATACCGGTGACGTAGCCCGCGTCATGCAGCCGCTTGGGCACCGTCACCTCTTCAGTCGGCAGGCTCTTGAGATACTCAGCCGGCAGGAGCGACCCCCGGCGGTTGCCGCCAATAAAGTTCGTGATCCTGACGCGGGCTGGATGCCGGCCGGTCATGAGCGCCGCGCGGGTCGGCGAACAGACGGGAGCAGCGGCGTAGCCGTGAGTAAAAAGCATGCCTTCGGCGGCGAGCCGGTCGATCGCCGGCGTACTATAAAAGGTGCTCCCGGTGCAGCCCAGATCGTGGGCCCCCAGATCATCAGCCAGGAAGACCACGATGTTCGGCGGCCCTTGCGTTGTAACACTCTGCGGCGGCTCAGCCAGAGCAGCCTCTGCCAGCAGTGCTGCCCCGCCGACGAGTGCAATCCACCGTCCAACCTTGATCACCATCAGTTGCCTCTGGTTGAGTTCTTGTCGGCCATATAAAGTCACAACAGGCGTCCGATCATGCCAGCCTGAGTTCGTTGAGAATCAACCATGCTATCACCTTCCTTTCAAAGGCTGTCGCTGGCTGCAGCCGTCGTGACTATGACGCTCGGCGGTCAGACCAAGACCATTGGCCAGGAGCCTGACGTGAAAAAACCATTGATGTTTTCCGAGGCAACGCTGCCGGAGGGGTTTCCGGCGGCGGGGCCCGTCAACGAAGTGATCGTGAAGACCTATCCAGCCCACCGTCTTGCGCGGGTCCGAGCCGAGGGGGGTAATAACAGTATGTTTATGAAGCTCTTCAATCACATCAAGCGAAACGAGATCGCGATGACAGCCCCGGTAGAGATGTCGTGGCCGGCTGTCGGCAAAGAGCCCGAAGCGATGGCATTTCTCTATGGAAAGGCCACGCTCGGTCAGCCCGGCGCCGACCCAAACGATCCCCAGGTCATCATTGAAGACATCCCGGAGATCACGGTTGCGTCGATTGGTCTCCGCGGCGGCTACGACAAGGCGACGCTTGACCGCGGCGGCAGGCAGCTTGAGGACTGGCTCGCCAAAGCCCCCGCCTGGAGGGCTGCCGGGGTCCGGCGGACGCTTGCCTACAACAGCCCCTTTGTGCCGGGCTTTGCCAAATATTCGGAAGTGCAGATCCCGATCGCACCGGCTGTGGCAGAGTAGGCAGACCGCCTGCCCGGTGCAGACTACTATTGAGCTTGCTGGTATGGAGCTGGCTGGACTCGTCCTCTTTGTCATTTTATCATTTTGTCATCGGAGTTTTCTCATGTGCCGTTGTTGTAGGCTGGATGTCAGCGGCAACTCGCGTTACCGAGCCTGGCTGCTCATGGCAGTGCTGGCTTTAGCTGGAGCCACTGCCGCCACCGAGCCGGCGACAACTGCGGCCGAGTCGGCAACCCCGGCACCCAAGACCCAGTGGGAGCAGTCGGCAGAGAAGATGCTGGTGGCGGGCAGCGACGCAGAAACGAAACCGTTTAGCGTCCCGGAGGGCTTCCAGGTGGAACGGCTCTTCACCGTGCCGAAGGACCAACTCGGCTCCTGGGTCTGCATCGCCACCGACCCCCAGGGCCGGCTCATCGCCAGCGACCAGGCCGACAAGGGCCTCGTCCGGATCACTCCCGCACCGCTGGACGGCTCACGGCCAACTGTTGTCGAAAAAATCCCGGTGGCAATCACCGGTGCCCAAGGCCTGCTCTGGGCCTTCGATGCCCTCTATGTCGTCTGCAACGGCGGCACCGGCAGCGGGCTGTATCGCGTCACCGACTCCGACTCGAACGACACGCTCGACAAGGTCGAAAAGCTGCGCAGCTTCGAGGGCGGCGGCGAGCACGGCCCGCATGCGGTTCACCTCTCCCCCGACGGCAAAAAGCTCGTCATTATTTGCGGCAATCATACGAAGGTGCCATTTCCAATTAAAAACAGCGTTGAACCGCAGACAATGGCTGGTATCCGCCCCAATCAGCGGCGGGTCGAACTCGCACCCGAGGGCACGAGCCGGCTGCCAGCCAACTGGGACGAGGATCAAATCATTCCACGCATGTGGGATGCTGGCGGCCATGCCGCTGGCATCCTCGCGCCCGGTGGGTATGTCGTGAGCACCGACCCCGAAGGGAAAGGCTGGGAAATCTGGAGCGGCGGTTATCGCAATCCCTACGACATGGCGTTCAACGCTGACGGCGAACTCTTTGTCTACGACGCCGACATGGAGTGGGACTTCGGCTCCCCGTGGTATCGCCCCACTCGCGTGAATCATGCCACCAGCGGCAGCGAACTCGGCTGGCGCAGCGGCACTGGCAAGTGGCCCGCCTGCTTCCCGGACAGCCTGCCAGCCGCCGTCGACATCGGCCCCGGCTCACCCGTGGGCGTGGCGTTTGGCTATGGCACAAAGTTTCCGGAGAAGTATCAGCGGGCCCTCTACATCTGCGACTGGACGTTCGGCACGATGTATGCCATTCACCTGACACCTGAGGGATCGACCTACTCGGGTGTGAAGGAGGAATTCGTCTCGCGGACGCCGCTGCCCCTCACCGACGTGACGGTGGGCAAAGATGGCGCGATCTATTTCACCGTCGGCGGCCGGGGCGGCCAGAGCGAACTCTACCGCGTGACCTACGCCGGCCCCGCGTCGACCGCCCCGGTTGATGCCCGGCAGCCGGCCGAAGCCGCCGCGCGAAAGACTCGCCACGAACTCGAGGCGTTTCACCAGCAGGCTGCCGATCCAGCCAGCGCGATCAAGCTCGCGGTCGCGCAGCTCACAAGCCCTGATCGCTTCATCCGCTATGCCGCCCGCATTGCCCTTGAGCACCAGCCGCTGGAACTCTGGCAGCAGCAATCGCTTGCGTTGGCCGATCCCCAAGCCCGGATCACCGCCGCAATCGGCGTCGCCCGGCAGGCCGAGCCAGCGGCACAGGCCGCCCTGCTCACCGCGCTTGAATCAATCGATACAAAGTCGCTCGACACCGCCACGACGATCGATCTGGCGCGGGCTTATGAGCTTGCAATCGTCCGGCTTGGTGATCCTTCGGCTGAGGCCAAGGCAAAGATCGCTGCGAAGTTTGGGCCGCTCTTTCCGTCTGGATCATTCGACCTCGACCGCGAACTCTCGAGCCTCCTTGTCGCCGTGCGGGCGCCGGGGATCGTGACCAAGCTTGTGGAGATGCTCGCCGCACCAAGTGGCTCGGCGGCCGCGACGAACCTCGCCCCAAATGAAGACGACCTGCGGCAGCTGATCACCCGCAACTCAGGCTACGGCGGCTCGGTCAGGGCGGCGCTTGAGAAGCGGTCCGATCTCCTCCAGGTCCACTATGCCTACGTGCTGCGGACGATCACCGAGAAAGACGCCTGGACACCCGCCGACCGTAAGGGCTACCACGCCTGGTTTCCCAGGGCCAGCGAGTGGGCCGGCGGCAACAGCTTCCGAAAATTTCTCGCCAACATCGAAACCGAGAGTCTGGCGGGCTTCACTGAAAACGAGAAGCTGGCACTTGAGACGATGGGCCTGCGAAAGTCCTACATACCGCCGCCACTGCCAAAGCCTGAGGGCCCCGGCCGGCCGTGGACGGTCGAGGATGTGATGGCAGCCGTCGATCAGGAGGGCGAGAAGGGGCTTTCGAAAGGCCGCAACTTCGAGCACGGCAAGCGGGCCTTCGCGGCCACCCGCTGCATCGTCTGCCACCGTTACGGCGACGACGGTGGCGCCACCGGTCCCGATCTCACGCAGGCTGCCGGCCGGTTTCAGGTCAAGGATTTGGTCGAAGCCATGGTATACCCGAGCAAGATTGTGAGTGACCAATACAAAGCGAGCATCGTGCAGACAGCCGACGGCAAGGTGGTGACGGGCCGGGTTGTCAGTGAATCACCGGAGAAGATCATCGTCGTGACCGATCCGGAAGACGCGACCAAATTTGTCGAGGTCAGTCGATCCAATATTGAGGAGATTCTGCCGTCGAGTGAATCGCTCATGCCCAAGGGACTTCTCGACCAACTCAATGAGTCAGAGGTGCTCGACCTCCTGGCCTACACGCTCTCTAGGGGTAACCCCGGCGACAGCCGGTTTAAGAAATAGGCTGATTCCTCGTCGCGGCGAGTTGTTTAAAATGGTCCGAAAAAAAGCGGACACGTTCGAAAACGTATCCCACGAGGACAGTGAATCCGGGCAGCCGGGATCGGC
>JBAXUW010000233.1:0-4956 GCA_037129495.1 Planctomycetota bacterium
CTCGCCCCCCTCCACCACGAGCCACGGATCGGCGGCCACGGCAAACGAAGCAGCGCAGCAGGCCCACAGCGTTACAAGCAAAGACGCAAGCAAAGACATCAGCCAAGACACGCGGAAGGATCGGAAACGGGTCATGAGAGACTCCTCGGCGGGGGCTATACTAACTCGTTATATACCAAATGTTCCGGCCGGTTACGACGGATTCGACAATGCCCCACTGCGAGGGTATGACAGAGTGATCTGTTTCCCCATCACGCTTCCGCCCCGATAGGCACCATGGCTGAATTCTCCAAACCATCAAACCAGCCGCGACTCCCCGGCATGCCGGCGGGCGGCCCGCCGCTGAAGTGGCTCGTCGCTGCGGCGGCAGCCTTTCTGCTCTTCACGGGCCTCGCCCGGGGCGTTTATACAGTCGGCCCCGAAAGCGTCGGGGTGATCCAGCGATTTGGCCGGCTCGTCGGCACGGTCGGCCCAGGCCTCCGCTTCAAGCTCCCCTTCGGCATCGACACCGTCACGATTCTGCCGGTGAAGCGGCAGCTGAAGATGGAGTTTGGGTTTGGGACGCCTGGCGGCATGAACCCCGATCAGGCTACCTCCGACCGCGACCAAGACCGGGAGAGCGACATGGTCACTGGCGACTTAAACGCCGCCCACGTCGAGTGGGTTGTGCAGTATGAGATCAACGATCCCGAGCGGTTTCTCTTCAACCACCGCGAGCCAGGTCCGACGCTCCGCGACCTTGCAGAAAGCGTGATGCGAGAGGTGGTGGGCGATCGCACAGTCGACGAGGTGCTCACGGTCGGCCGTCAGGGAATCGAGAACGACTCGATCACAAAGCTCACAGCGCTCATCGACCAGCTGGGCATGGGCCTCCGCGTGCAGCAGGTGCAGCTTAAAAACGTCCGTCCGCCCGAGGGCGTGCAGCGTTCGTTCGACGAAGTCAACCGCGCCCAGCAGGAACGTGAGCAGATGATCAATCAGGCCAACGGCGAATACAACAAGGTCGTGCCGCGGGCCAGCGGTGAGGCCCAGAAGAAGCTCAGTGAGGCGGAGGGCTTTGCACTCAAACGGGTGAATGAGGCGGAGGGCGACGTCGCCCGCTTCAAGGCCCTGCTTGAGCAGTATGAAAAGGCTCCCGATGTGACCCGCCAGCGGCTCTATTTGGAGACCCTCGCCGAGGTGCTGCCGAAGGTGGGCAGCAAGGTGATTCTCGACGCCGACGCAAAACAGTTTCTGCCGCTGATGAACCTGCGGCAGCTCGAAGCCATCACCCCACCAGCCAAGCCTTAAGCCATCATGAATCGACTCCCGATCAACCATCCGCTCCTGCAGTTTGCCCGGCAGTTTGCCGACCTGGTGTTTTCGCCGCTGGGGGCGATCCTGGCCGCACTGGCCACGATATTTCTGCTCGGCTGCGCGTATACGGTTGACCAGACAGAGCAGGTGGTGGTCACGCAATTCGGCCGGCCGGTCGGGGAGCCGATCAACGCGGCCACGCCAGGTGCTGGCCTGCACTTGAAGCTGCCGTTTATCCAGACCGCCAATCGGTTTGAGAAGCGAATTCTTGAGTGGGACGGCCCGCCCAACGAAATGACAACCCGCGACAAGCTCTATGTCGTCGTCGATACGTTTGCCCGCTGGCGGATCGCCGACCCGCTTAAATACTTCGAGAGCCTGCGAGACGAACGAAGTGCCCTCTCACGGCTCGACGACATCATCGGTAGTGAAACCCGCAATGTTATCGCCCGCCACGATTTGATCGAGGTGGTGCGGTCCGACAAGTCGCGGCAGCCGGAGCAAGACGTCACACTCAAATCAGCGGTGGGCGAGTCGGACGTCGCGCTGGGAAGCCTGCCTCCGATCGAATATGGCCGCAAGGAGCTTGAACGGGAGATCCTCGCGGCGGCCCAGCCAAAGGTGGGCCTCTGGGGCATCGAACTGCTCGACGTCCGCATCAAGCGGCTCAACTACAAATCGGGCGTGATCGAAAAGATTTATGACCGCATGATCTCCGAACGGATGCAGATTGCGGATCGCTTCCGCTCTGAAGGGGCTGGCGAGGCTGCCAAAATCGAGGGCCGTAAAGACAAAGATCTCCAGCGGATCCAGTCGGAGGCCTACCGAAAGGTGCAGGAGATCAAAGGCGCAGCCGACGCCACAGCCTCCGAAATCTATTCGTCCGCTTATACTGCCAGCCCACGGGCCGCCGACTTCTACTCGTTTGTGAAGACGCTCGATACGTATAAGGCAACACTGGGCCGCGATAGCACGCTCATTCTCACTACCGATAGCGATCTCTTCAGCCTGCTCAAGCGAGTCGATAGCCGCGCTGCCCCGCGGGATGGAGCCCCTGTCGCTGGAGAAAAGTCCCCATGATGTTTCGCCCTCTCTTGCCAGCCATGCCAGCCATGCCAGCCATGCCAGCCATGCCAGCCATGCCAGCCATGCTGCTGGCTGTCGCCGCTTGGAGCACATTAACGAGCGGCATTCCCGCGTCCGCTCAGCCCCCCGCCGTGAAGGCCGGAAGTGGCAAAACTACCACCAAGGGCGTCAATCCTCTGGAGGTCAAACGGCTCGACGCCAAGCTCGACGAGGTCCGCGAATCGTTCCTCCGCGAAACGACGACCCTGATCCTGTCGTATGACCGTCTTGGCCAGTTCGACCGAGCAAAAACACTGCTTGAATCGCTGCAGAAACTCGACCCGCGAAACGAGGCAGTCAAAACCAAGCTTGCCGATCTCAATCAAAAGATCGTCGATGTGAATGAGTTTGAGATCGAGATCGATCCCGAGAAGTCTTGGCAGGCAATCGGCACCGTCACGAAAGACCGCCCGCTGCGGATCCGCGTGGCGGGCGAATACAAACTCTCGATCGTGTCGCTTATGATCGGCCCAGAGGGCGCGCCGACGGCGAGTCTGGTCGACGATCTGGTGGCCCAAGTGCCGCTTGGTGCGGTGATGGGCGTGATCATGCCGGCCGGTTCTATCGGCACCGGCGGCGGCAACCAGAATGAAAAACCTCCGCAGCCGTTTACTGTCGGAATAAGCTACGAGAAGCCTGCCGACCGCAACGGCGTGCTCTACCTGAAAGTCAACGTCCCGCCCGGGGCGAAGTGCACTGGCGAAATCTCAGTGAAAGTCAGCGGCCCCGACCGGCCATCGCCCTGACTTTTCGCGCTGGCTCTCCAGCCTTTGTGAGACCTGCGTGAGGAGCCCTGCGGCCGCGTCTGGGCGGCAGTTTTGGCATCCCCTTGGGACCCGCCAAGCGGCTACCATTTGGGGGGATTAGCCTGCGGTCTGGCCGGCAGCAAATTGACCAGCGACAACCACGACACGTTCCTCAGTTTCCACAGTTTCTCCTCGGGAGGTCGCATGCTGGATTCCAGTGCCAAGCTGTTCGTGCTCGACACGAATGTCATTCTTCACGACAGCGGGTGCATCAACAACTTCGAAGAGAACGACGTCGCGATTCCGATCACGGTGCTCGAGGAACTCGACCAGTTCAAGCGGGGCAACGAAGATATTAACTTTCAAGCCCGGGAGTTTCTCCGCCGGCTCGATACGCTCACTGGCGACGTGCTTTCCGAGGCAGGCTGCCCCTTGGGCCCAGGCCTCGGCTCGATCCGCGTGATCCTCGGGAGCGGCCGCAACCGCCTCCTGCACGAATCGTTTCTGCAAGATACGCCCGACCACCGCATCCTCGACACGACCCTGACGCTCATGCAGCAGTCGTCGCCGCGGCTCGTCGTACTCGTGACGAAAGACACCAATCTCCGCATGAAGGCCAAGTCGCTCGGCCTGCGGGCTCAAGACTATACGTCCGATAAAGTCGAAAGCTTCGACAAACTCTACACCGGGAAGCGAGTGATTGAGGGACTCGATTCAGCAGCGATCGATCGCTTCTATTCCAGTGGCAAGAGCCAGCCCGCCGAGGAAATGCCCTTTATCCCCCGGCCGATCGCCAACGAAAACTTTATTCTCCGCAACGGCAGTAAGTCGGCGCTGGCGACCTACTGCGCCACGCAAAAGTCATTCTCACGAGTCGAAAAGGCGACCTGCTATGGCATCTCGCCGCGGAATGCTGAGCAGTCGTTTGCCTTGCAGGCCCTCATGAATGACGACATCAAGCTTGTCACGCTGGCCGGCACGGCCGGCACGGGTAAGACGCTCCTGGCACTAGCCGCCGCGCTTGAATGCCGGCAGAAGTATCGGCAGATTCTGCTGGCCCGGCCGGTGGTGCCGCTCTCCAACCGGGATCTCGGCTTCCTGCCGGGGGATGTCGCGGAGAAGCTCGATCCCTACATGCAGCCGCTCTACGACAACCTGACGGTGATCCGTCATCAGAATGGCGATGCCACGGCGGCGGCCCACAAGATCAACGAGATGCGGGAGTCGGAGAAGCTCATGGTGACGCCGCTGGCCTACATCCGTGGCCGCAGCCTGCAGCGAATCTTCTTTATCGTGGACGAGGCGCAAAATCTCACACCGCACGAGGTAAAGACGATCATCACCCGGGCGGGCGAAGGCACGAAGATTGTATTTACAGGCGACGTCTGCCAGATCGACCAGCCCTACCTCGATGCCCTCTCCAACGGGCTTAGCTACCTGATCCACCGGATGATGGGCCAGCCGATCTACGCCCACGTGACGCTCGAAAAGGGAGAACGTTCCCAACTCGCTGACCTAGCCAGCGAACTCCTCTGACTTCACGGAGCCAACGCTCTTCTTCTCATTGCGAATGAAGCCCAATAAGATCGCTGGGTTTATCCTTCATCAGCATGCCAATTATGAGCAACTGCTTGTACCTGTGACCGAAATCCGACCGAGAGCAGAATTTGCCGTTCCTCAGATCACACACTCTCTGCCGGTAGCCGTCGCATGGTAGAAATGAGTGATACAGATTCGTCGGGCCCGTAGCTCAGCGGTTAGAGCAGGGGACTCATAATCCCTTGGTCGT
>JBAXUW010000234.1:0-4932 GCA_037129495.1 Planctomycetota bacterium
ACCGTGTCGCTACCGCCGATGGCACTGCACCGCCGAGCCGGCTCCGAACCCTCTTTTACAACGTCAACGAATGGAAACCCCCGGTAGTAGCTAGCCCACCTGGCCCAGGCCGAGGCTGAGCTGCTCCCCCCAGCGCTTGAGGATAAGCTCGCGGAGCCGGGCGTAGCCGGGATCTGACAGTGAGGGGTCGCGGCCAAAGAGTTCAAGGGCGTCGCGGCGAGCCTCTGCCACCACCGAAGCGTCGCGGAGGAGGTCGGCCAGATACATCGGCGGCGCCCCGCTCTGCCGGGTGCCCACCAGCTCGCCGGGGCCGCGGAGCAGCAGGTCCTGTTCGGCCAGGGCGAAGCCGTCGGTCGTGGCGACGAAGGCATCGATCCGGGGGATCGCCGCGTCGGTCGCCGCCGTCACCGCGCCACAAATCCCCTGCGTGGCACCGCGAGCTACGCGGCCGCGGAGCTGGTGGAGCTGGGCCAGGCCAAAGGCATCAGCGTCGAGAATCGTCATGATTGTCGCCTGCGGTACATCGATTCCCACCTCGATCACACTCGTCGCCACCAGCACGTCGATCTCCCCGGCGCGGAAGCGGTCCATGATCGCCGCCTTCTCCTTGGGCTTCATCCGTCCGTGCACGAGACCCAGCCGAAACGCCTCCAAGGGTCCATTGGCCAACTGCTCAAAGGTCGAGGCGATGCTGGCCAGGTCACGCTTCGACTCGTCGACTACGGGCACGACAACATAGCCCTGGCGTCCGTCCTTCAACTTGCGACCGCAGAACTCCCACCAGTCATCGAGTTGCTCTGCGACGACCCGGTACGTCCGCACCGGCTGGCGGCCGGGCGGCTGCTCGTCAAGCACCGAGATATCAAGGTCGCCATAGACAGCATGGGCGATGGTTCGCGGGATTGGCGTGGCGGTCATCACCAGCACGTGCGGATCGATGCCCCCCTGCTGAAGTGCTCGACGCTGGAGCACGCCGAAGCGGTGCTGCTCGTCGATGACCACGAGCCCAAGATGCCGAAACGCCCCTTCCTCGCCGCAGACGAGGGCCTGTGTGCCGACGACGATCCCGGTCTCCCCAGACCGCATTCGCTGAAGGATTCGCTTTCGCTCCCGCGCCGGCTGTCCGCCGACGAGCAATTCCACTTCGACGCCGCTGCCGGCGAGCAGCCGCTCGAGCGTCGCCATGTGCTGTCGGGCAAGCAGCTCTGTGGGGGCCATGATCGCAGCCTGATACCGCGGCGGCTTGGCTGGTGGTGTCGCTGTTGCCGGCGTCGGGTTCTGCTCGACCGACGTGGCCACCGCGGCCAGCATGGCGTAGATCGCGACCGCTGTCTTACCGCTGCCAACATCCCCCTGCAGCAGCCGGTTCATCGGCCGGGGGGATTTCATGTTGGCCGCAATCTCGCCGCAGACGCGGTGCTGGGCCGGCGTGAACGGAAACGGAAACCGAGCCTGGATGCGGCTGTCGAGCCGGGCATCGACGTCGATGATCGGCGCGGCATGATCTCGGTGCTGCTGCTCGCGGTGCATCCGCAGCGCGATCTGCAGCATGAACAGCTCTTGGTAGACAAACCGTCGACGGGCGGCGTCAATCATGCCATGGCTCGACGGGCAGTGGAGCTCGCGGAGCGCCGTGCCGATTGGCAGCAGCGACTTTGCGGCCAGTACGTCTTCCGGAAACGCCTCGGCAGGCAGGTCGGCGGCGTGGGTGAGCGCCGCTTGCACCCCGGCCCGGACCACCGCCTGCGGCACACCCTCAGTGAGCGGATAGATGGCGAGCCAGTCGGAGGCATGGGCCTGTTCGTCGCCCGTCAGCCACCGCACCTCGGGGTGACTGAATTCCCAGATGGTGCCGCTGCGTTTGGGCACGCCCGCGATCACCACCCGCATGCCGGCAGCGAACCGCCGGTTCATAAACGGCATGTTGAACCAGACTGCGCGGGCAGAGCCACCCTGACAGGCAAGGAGCACCGTCAGGAGCGATCGGCCACTCGCAGTGGTCCGCGTGGCGACGCTTGTCACATCGCCAGTGATTGAGGCGTGCTCGCCTTCCCGAAATCCGGCGAGCTCATGGGCGCCGCTGAAGTCGTGGTATTCCCTCGGGAAGTGCATGAGCGCGTCGCCAGCCGTCACGAGCCCGAGGCGAACGAGTTTTTCAGCGCGGGCGGTGCCGACGCCCGGCAGACGTTCCAGCAGGTCGCCGAGGCTACGTGGCGTGGAAATGGGAACATCCTTCATGTTCGGAGGCTGATCCAGGCAACACACAGCGGCTACCGCGAGCTGGGGCGGGAAGCGTCGAGTCCGTTTCGCTGGAGTTCTTTGTAGGCCTCCACCGCCATCCGATCGCACTGTTCGTTTTCGGTATGGCCGGAGTGGCCCGCGACGTGCGTGAAGCGGATCGTGTGCGCCGCGGCCAGTCGGTCGAGCTCCCGCCAGAGGTCCTCATTTTTCACCGGCACGAGTTTCCCCTTTTCCTTCCGTTTCCAGCCCTGCTGCTTCCACTTGGGCACCCATTCCAACAGGCCTGTACCGACATAGACACTGTCCGTCACCAACTCCACCACCGTGGGTCGCTTCAGTTGCAGGAGCCCCTGCACCACAGCGGTCAGCTCCATGCGGTTGTTCGTCGACACGACCTCAGCCCCGGAGCCGCTTGTCTCCCGGCCGCTCGACGGATGCTTCAAAATGTAGGCCCAGCCTCCGGGCCCGGGGTTTCCACTGCATGCGCCGTCGGTGAAAAGTACCACCTCGCCCGCATCCCGTTCCTTGCCCATGCCAGTTCCTTTTCTGGTGTCTGCTTACGCCACGTCCCGTGCCGTGACCACAGTGGTAAACGCCGCTGGCTCGTCGTGCCCAGATCCCTGGCTCACGCTCCACTGCCCCTTGGAGGAGAGCCGTAGCGGCAATCGCACGGTGAACCGGCTGCCCTGCCCCAACTGGCTGTCCACCGCCACGTCGCCGCCCAGCAGTCGACAGAGTTCGCGAACGATGGAGAGCCCCAGCCCGGTGCCGGAGATTTCTCGCGTCATCGCATCATCTCCCGTCTGAAAGATCCGTCCCTGCCGAAACTTCTCGAAGATTGCCTGCTGTTCTTCTTCAGCAATACCGATGCCTGTGTCGATCACGTCGAGGAAAAATTCCCTGCCGCTGCCGGCATCCTCGGAGAGCCTGGCCCGCACTTCGACCCGCCCCCCTTCGGGCGTAAACTTGACGGCGTTGGAGAGCAGGTTGGCAAGGATCTGCTGCACCTTTGCCGGATCCTGCTCGATCACGTCGAGCCCCGAATCGATCTCGAAGGCGAGGTCGATCCGCTTTCGTTCCGCCAGCGGTCGAACCATGTCGCACTGAGCCGAGACGATCGACTCAAGCCGGAAGATGCTGGGCCGGACTTCCATCTTTCCCGCCTCAATCTTGGCCAGATCGAGGATGTCGTTGATCATCTCCAGGAGCATCCGCCCTGAGGAGCGGATATTCTGGACATACCGCTTCTGTCGGTCGTCGAGCGACTCGATCGAGCCGAGCACATCGGAAAACCCGATGATGCTGTTGAGAGGCGTGCGAAGTTCGTGGCTCATGGTGGCGAGGAAGTCACTCTTGAGCCGGTTCATTTCATAAAGGTGGAGATTGGCCTGAGCCAGTTCGTCGACCTTGTCGTCGAGACTCGTGTTTGCCTTCCGCAGTTCCTCTTGCGAGTCGACGAGGCCGCGGAGCATGCGGTTGAAGGAGACACCCAGCTCCTCAAACTCGTCGGCCGTGTGGATCTCGGCGCGAGCCTGCAGGTTGCCCCGGCGCACCTCGTCGGCCACGTCGCGGAGATACTCAAGCGGCTTTACGATCACATAGCGAACGATCGCATAGGCGGCGAGCATCGCCAGAAAGACGGTAATGATCGCGGTAGCGGCAAGAATGGCACGGTTCCAATTGATCGCCTTCCGCGTGGCCGAGTCGGGCATCACCACCTTTACCACCGCCATCAGATCGTTGTCTGCCAGCATGACCCGCGGGCTGGCGAGCGTCTCGGTCTCCGGTGCGGCGGGTGCATCACCGATCACGCCCCGATACTTATGGCAGCTGGCACAACTACTCCGCCAGCGGATTGGCTGGTAGTAGTGATATTCAGCGTTGTCGGCCGTGCGAAACTCACGGTATTCAGTCGATGACGTCGGTGGACCGCTGGAGGGCTGCGGGCCCGGGGCTCGATCGTTAAAGTAGGTGAGCACGGCAGCGTCGAGTCGGGAGTATTTGGCCCGGTCTACCGTTGCTGCGTCGGGCTCAAGGAGCCAGCTCTGGTATTGCTCGCTTTGCAGAGTGCGGCTGAGAAACTCGATCGCACTGGCATACTGCTGCTCTGGTTCGAGCGTCTTCCAGTGATATTGCAGCATGATGGCATCGACCAGATGCCGGCCCGTGCTCCGTGTCGTGGCATAGACGAGTTCTTCGGTGCTGCTGCCATACCACCAGAAGCTGCCACTGATGAGCACGAGCAGGCAGAGCCCGAACAGGAAGCGGCATTTCCGCTCCAGGCTGGTCTCGCCTAAAATATCCTTGAATGTTCGGTAGGCCATATGCGGTCTTGTGCTTTCAAGCTCCATCGTACCCGCCCCGCCTGCCCTCCGTGGAGGCGAGTTTTTAAGGCTTTCTAGGCCGAGTGCTCGCCCGTTATGGCACTGCACCGCCGGGCCGGCAGACGTCTCCTCGTGGGATAAGTTTTCTAACTTGTCCTCTTTACGAAAAACATGGCCATCCTGGCCATTTTTTCTTGGCCGGCCTCCGCCGACTGGTGCTTTTCGTCGCATCCTTGCGACGCAGTCTTCTGTCTTTCGTGGGATAAGTTTTCTAACTTGTCCTCTTTACGAAAAACATGGCCATCCTGGCCATTTTTTCTTGGCCGGCCTCCGCCGACTGGTGCTTTTCGTCGCATCCTTGCGACGC
>JBAXUW010000235.1:0-4914 GCA_037129495.1 Planctomycetota bacterium
GCCGGCCCCCTTCCGCCCGGGCGAAGACTGACATATCATGCCCGTCTCGGGAGGCGGCCGGCTGCGGTGGTGTTGCCAAGGGACATGTGACGAGTGTGTGGGAAACAAAGCATGCCCCAGTCATGTTCGGTACGGGATGTGCAGGCGGCTCGCATTCCCTTGCTTGCGCTGCGGGCTTGGATGAAGCGCGGGCTTGGATGGAACTTGGTTCCCATGCAAGCCCGACGCGCGAGCGAGGGAATCCGTATTGCGGACCCAAAAAAACCGTAGCAATCCTGAAATCAACGAATGAGATACGCAACCGCCGTGCCGAACACTCATCAGCATGTCTCCTTTTTCATCATGCTCATGGCCGTGGCCATGAGTGCGTTCATGCATCCAACAGGAAATCCAGCCGTGGCAGATGGCGTCACTTGGAGCAGCCTCAAATGGAGCAGCCTCGCGCCGCTGCCTGAAGAGACGGGCGTGGCCGGGGCGTTTGCCGGCGTGAGCGGTCGCGATCCCGAGAGTGCCGTGCTCATCGTCGCCGGAGGCGCGAATTTTCCCGGCCAGCCGCCATGGGCCGGGGGCACGAAGGCGTGGCATGCGACGGCGTACGTGTTGCCCAAGCCGGACGCCGCCTGGATCACCGCCACGCCGCTGGCACGCCCGTTGGGCTACGGTGTGACGGCCAGCTACGGCGGCCGCGGCTGGTGCGTCGGCGGCGGCGATGCGACAGAGCATGTGCGATCGACCGTGGCCCTCGAGTGGGATGCGGACACGCAGAAACTGCTGGTCGAGCCCGACGCCCTGCCCCCCTTGCTCGAGTCCATGGCGTTTGGCTCCGGCGTGCTCGTGGGCAGCCGGCTCTTCATCGCCGGCGGACAAGCGACCCCCACCGCGACCGAGGGGCTCGGCACGTTCTGGTCGATCGACCTGGCGGCACCGGTCGCCGATCGACGGTGGCAGGAGCATCCGAGTTGGCCCGGTCCGAAGCGGATCCTGCCCGTGCTCGGCACGAGCGAGGGCAAGGTGTTGCTCGTCAGCGGCGCAGAAATCGTGCCTGAGCGAGACGCTGCCGCCGGCACAGGCAGCAGCGGCAAGCCCGACCAGAAGCCTGTTGTCACGCGCCGGTTCCTCACCGACGCCTACGAGTTCGACATCATGAAGAATTCCTGGCGGGCGATTGCTCCCTGCCCGACGCCGCTCATCGCCGCGCCCAGCCCCGCGATTCCGCTCGACGCATCTCGCCTGATGTTTCTCCCCGGCGACGATGGCGCGCTCTTTCTTAAACAGAAGGAACTCGCGGGCAACCATCCGGGCTTCCCGAGACAGATGTATGTCTACGACACTCGTGCCGATGCCTGGCAGGCCGCCGGCACGGTGCCTGATGGCGTGCGGCCGGCCGTCACGACGCCCACGGTGGCCTGGCGTGGCGGCTGGATCGTGCCCTCGGGCGAGGTTCAGCCGGGGCTGCGGTCGCCGCAGATCGCGCGACTTGTGCCTGAGATGACCGGCAATGCGCCCCCTTTCGCGGAGCCGAAGCCGCAATGAGTGAACACCATGCAAAGCTGCTCATGCGGACGGCGTGGCTGACCGTCTGGCTGCTCGTCCCGGTGGCGCTGCTCAACTATCTCGACCGGCAGATGCTCGCGGCGATGAAGTCGTCGATGATGGAAGACATCCCCGACATCGCCACGCGGGCCAACTGGGGAATCGTGCTCGGCTCGTTCAAGTGGGTCTACGCGATCCTGAGCCCGGTCGGCGGCTATCTCGCCGACAGGCTCAGCCGCAGGCACGTCATCTGCGCGAGCCTCTTCGTCTGGTCGGCCATCACCTGGGCCACCGGCCACGTCGATTCCTTCGCCGCGCTCGTCGCCGCACGGGCGATCATGGGCGTGAGCGAGGCCATCTACATTCCGGCCGCCCTCGCCCTGATCACCGACTTTCATCTCGGCCCCACCCGCTCGCGGGCCGTCGGTCTGCACCAGATGGGCATCTACGCCGGCATCCTGATCGGCGGCTTTTCCGGCTACGTGGCCGACGCCCCGTCGCTCGGCTGGCGGTTCGCGTTCAGCATGGCCGGCCTCGTGGGCGTGCTCTATTCGGTGCCGCTCTTCCTGCTGCTGCGGAATCCACCGCAGGCCGCAGAGGCGGAGCACGCTCGGTCGCAAACGCCATCGCCACTCACCGCCGTCCGCACCCTCGCCGGCAGCCGGGATTTCCTCTTGCTCGTGCTCTATTTCACGCTTCCGGCGATCGCCGGCTGGGTCGTGAAGGACTGGATGCCCGACATCCTCAAGGAGCAGTTCGGGCTGGGCCAGGGGCAGGCCGGCGTGTCGGCCGTGGTCTACGTGCAGGTCGCGTCGATCGTCGGCGTGCTCGCCGGAGGCTGGCTGGCCGACCGGTGGATGCAGCGCACCAGCCGCGGCCGTATCTACATAAGCGCCCTTGGCATGGCCTGTTTCCTGCCGGCGCTCTTTGGCGTCGGCAACGCCCCGACGCTTGCCATCGCCGTCGGTTTCCTCATGCTCTTCGGCCTCGGCTGGGGTTTCTTCGACTGCAACAACATGCCGATCCTCTGCCAGGTGGTGCGGCCCGAACTGCGGGCCACCGCCTATGGCGTGATGAACCTGGCGAGCATCAGTTGCGGCGGCTTCGCAGACTGGGGCTTCGGCATGCTCCGCGATCAGCACGTGCCGCTTAACGGCATCTTCGGCGCGTTCGCGGCGGTGGCCCTCCTGTCGATTGGAATCGTGCTCTGCATCCGGCCGCGGGATTTTGCCGCGCGCTAAAGCGAACGTTGAAATGGGTTGGCAGCGTTCCGCCATGTGACATATCATATCTGCGCACTACTCACCTTTCAGGAGACACCGATGACCGTTGCCGCCACCCGCCGCCCGCAGCTCGATCAGGCCACCCTGCTGAAACTCGGCCGCTTCAACACGCCGGCGGTCTACAACGGCTGGGAGCAGATCACGGCCCACGACGCGTCGCGGGAGGGGATCAGCCGCGAGCCGCTCACCGACTTCATGCCCGAGATGGGGCCGATGATCGGCTACGCCGTGACGGTGGTGGTCGAGCCGAGCAACCCCGACCATCCCAAGCAGCATCCGGGCGCCTGGCCCAAATACTGGCGCTACGTGAGCGAGCAGCTGGGCCCAAAAATCCTCGTCGTGCAGGACCTCGACCGGCCGCATGCCTTCGGTGCGACCTTAGGCGAGGTGAACGGCACGATCATGCGGGCAATCGGCTGCGTGGGGGCGATCGTCGATGGCGCCGTCCGCGACCTCGACGAGATGAAGGGGGCGGGCTTCAAGGCGCTCGCCCGGCAGCTTACGGTAGGCCATGCCCACGGCTGCCCGATCCGCTGGGGCTGCCCAGTCGAGGTGTTTGGCCAGAAGATCGAGCCGGGCCAGCTGATTCACGCCGACAAGCACGGCTTCCTGGCCGTCCCGTCCGAGGACGAGGCGAAGCTGCTCGAGGCGACAGCGTTCATGGACGCCAACGAATGCAACACGCTGATCACCGCCGCGCGTTCGGCGACCGGCCTGTCGATGCCGGAGCTGATGAAGCGGCTGGAACAGGCGGCCGACGCCTGCGGCGAGGCAGCCACCCGGCAGTTTATCGCGACGCGGGAAGGCCGCGCCAGCGCCAACGGCGAATGGGCCAGCAAGAAATAGCAGCCGAACTGCCGTGAAGCAGTATCAGCGGCTGGCAGGGCGGGCCGCCTTGCCGGAAGCCTTGGGCTTGCGGGCCGGCTTCAGGCTCTTCGACTTCGCACGGGCATAGCTCACCGGCTCCGGCTCGCCTATCTCGCTGCCGGCGACCTGCGTGAGCGCCAGGATCCATGGGGCGAGATGCTCTCGTATGAGGGCGTCGGCCTGCGCGGGCGACGCCTTCGCCAGCGACTCGATCAGGCGGGAATGGATATTCGGGGCCCGGCCCGGAACCTCGGGCAGCAGTTTGTTGGCGGCGTGGTAGAGACTGTGCCGCATGACGTGCGTGAACGACTCGTAGAGCACCAGGCAGCGGGCCTGCTCCACGAGCAGGTCGTGGATTTCTACCTCAGCCCGCCAGCTGGCCAGCGACCGCACCTCCGTCGCGTCGAGCTTGCGGGCAACTTTCAGGAGTTTTTCTTTGGCCTGGCGGATCGGCTCGCCGGCATAGAGGCGGGCCGCCTCCACCTCGAGCGCCTGTCGGACGTGGAATCGCCCGAGCGCCTGCGATGCCGTGATCGGTTTGACGACCGTGCCACGGCGCGGGCTCGTCTCGAGAAACCCCTCCCACTCCAGCTGCGTCATCGCCTCGAGCACGGGCATCACACTCACGCCCAGATCGGCCGCCACCTGCCGGCGGTTGAGCCGGTCGCCGGGCGAGAGCCGGTTGGTGAGCATCGCCTCGTAAAGCTGCTCGTAGACGCGGTTCGAGAGGAGTGTGGATTGCATCGGCTTGGAGAGATTGATCGGAAAGGGTCGCCCCACGTCCCCGCGGCCACCAGGAGTTGGTCATGCGCCAAGAGAGATGAAGAATAGAAGATGGAGAGCACCGCCGCAAATCCGCCGGCGGGCGAGCCGCCAAACGCGGTCATCCGTCGCCGGATGCGGCAACTGCTCCGTCGCTACGGCGAGGATACGCCTGAGGCTCCTCCGCATCCGCCGATTCCGGCGGGCTGCATACGCTTCGCAGCCAGCAGGATGACGGCCCGCTTACCGTCGGTGTAATAAGAATCGCCGGTGAGGTTGCGGTGGGGCGCGTCGCGCGGGCAGGCTGGCACGCCGCCCACGTAGCCCGCCGCCTCCACACGCCCGGTGAGCGTCAGGTCTTCGATCACGTAGTCCCGCGACTCATCGACATTGGGATCGATCCGGTGCGTGGTGAGGTTCCAAGCCTTCGTAGTGAACCGCACGCCGATGTCGCGGCTCACCTGGCCCA
>JBAXUW010000236.1:0-4897 GCA_037129495.1 Planctomycetota bacterium
ATGTTCGGTGGGACGGTGGTGCCGCCACGCTCGAGTTCTCGGCAACCACGCTGCCGTTGACCGTTCAGTTGGTGGGAACGGGAAGCAACGCGGCTATCAAAGTCCTTCCGACGGCCGGTGGCGCAGGACAAAAGTTGATCACTGCGGTTGGAGGAGCCTTTACTGTCAAATCCAACCGGAGCAAGGATCTGCTGCTTGATCTGAGCAATCAGACGCAAAAATTGAAAATCGAGGTTGGCCCGGGTGGCAAAACAACGGTCACGCTGAGTGATGCCCCGGCGGGCCAAGGGCCGCTCGTGGTGGTGGATGGAGTCACCAACATCCTTGGGGGCAGCGGGGACGACACCATTCGCTTCCTGAAGGGGGCCACGCTCAAGGGGTGGGTCGACGGCGGTGAAGGAAACAACAGGCTCGACTACTCGAGCATCCCCAGCAGCCTGGCCGCCTCCGCCACCGGCTACTCAGTCAATCTCAGCAAGGCAAAGGTGGGGACAATCCCAACGCCTACCCCGGCCAACCAGCTGTACTTCACAGACACCCTTCCACTGGGAGGCGTGGCCCGAATCAGCGTGGTGACGGGCTCAGGGAAAATCGACACCCTCACCGGTGGA
Source organism: Planctomycetota bacterium (assembly GCA_037129495.1). Taxonomy (GTDB): domain Bacteria; phylum Planctomycetota; class Planctomycetia; order Pirellulales; family UBA1268; genus CAMCQY01. The sequence goes on from JBAXUW010000236.1 coordinate 612, forward strand.
ATTGCTGGTGGAATCGCCACAGTCACACTTCAAGGCGGCCTTGGTGACGACAAACTCCGAGGCAACAACGAATCCGCGACGCTCGAAGGCGGTCTCGGGAGCGACACGTACATCTTTCTCAATGAGGATTTTGAACGATATACAGCCAACGGCACCGCCAGGCAAACGATTACCGAGAAGTCCAACCCAGCCGACGCCGAGTTTGCCAAGTGGAAGGCCAACATCGACGTGCTCGATCTGTCGAAGCTCACGAGCAAGTTACCTGCAGACTCGACCAACCCGGCGTATCTGATCTCCGCGACGATCGACGGCTTGCAGGTCAGTCAGCAGCGTACGGGGGCCTCCAACACTTCCATCAATCTCTTCAGTTCTTCCGTGAAGGGCCTGGAAAAGATTCTCTCCCCCTCCTCCACAGCACTCACGACATACTCCTTCAGCAACGGCTGGGGAAATCTTGCAATCGAGGGCCTCGAGCCTGCGATGGCAAATCTGGACTTTTCGCGGGTTACCAACGACCTCCTCTTTGAAATTGGGAAAAACCCAATTGGCAGCGCTCCGGTGAGCCTCACTGTCAGCGAGGCGGTGTCGGACGGCAAAGGCGGTTGGAAGGCGAAGGTCGGCGGCGACAGACTCACGGTGACGTCCTCGCCTGGAATCCCTCGACAAAACCTCTGCCGAGACCTTACCGGCGGCTTGGGAAATAATCACTACAAGTTCATCGACCATTATTCGATCGCTGGCGACCTGAAACAAGCCGCGGGCCAACTGCAGGGCCGGCAGAATACGCTCGATTACTCTGACTATCAGTCCGTGGCGATCGACCCCCGCCTCAGGAACGCAGGCGTCACGACCTCCCTCTCGAGCGTGACGACTCCTCCTCCGCTGGTCCGACCGCCGGTGAGCCAGGCCTTCACAGCCCCTGGCATACCGACAGCTTTCAAGATCACCGGCCCTGAAGCGTACAAACGCGATCCTGCTGACAACGCCAGCACGGTCTATGACGGTAAGGTAACGCTCGACTGGAAGGCCCCTACCGGCTCCGTGGCTGTCAGTGAATATCTCGTCGAGTTCTCCAAAGACAATGGAAAGAATTGGCAGCGGTACGCCACGCCCACGGCGGACAAACTGGCGACGACACTGACCATCCAACCGCTCGAAGTCGATTCTTCATACACGTTCCAAGTCTCCGCGGTGGCCGCCGGCGGCATCGTTGGATTGCCGACGGAAAGTACGTTAGCGCGAGTGCCATCGCCTGCAGACGCAACGAAGCCGACCCCCGTTGCCGCGACGCCGACACCCGAACTAATTCCTGCCGCACCTGCCCTGCCAGCCATTTCCGTTGCGCTGGGAGCCAATCTCTTTGCAGATCCGGTGAAGGGCAATGATCCCGCCCAGCCGACCGTTGTCGCAGGAGCGGTGGCGCCCGCGCAAGAACGCTGGACCTTCACCTCCAACATGCTCAAGGGTTCGATCAATTTTGGAGGCTCACGTGGGGGCCCCGAAAAGACCCTGACCTACGACGTGTCGCGTTACGGCACCATGCAAACATCCTATGAACAGCAGTTTAAGGAACTTGCAGCGGGGGTTCTTGGTCGCAGTGATTTTAAGGTCGCGCTTGGCCTTATAAAGACCGGAACAGCAGCGGATTCCGCAGTTCAGTCACTCACTTGGTCTGTCAAATTCTCAGCGCCAGGCGGAGTTGACCCGCAGAAATATACCGCTCTGCAAAATGTGATTAAAGACGGCCAAAGACCGTGGGCTCCTACCGATACATGGGCAGCTTCAAATGACCTCTTCGAGAAGATTCGGACGAACAAACAAGGCCCGGCAGAGGGCGAATACCTGACTCAGCTTCGCGAACTTCTTGCAAGGACCAACTCCGGCACGACTGCCACAGGCATCAAGCTTGCACGCGGCACGAGTCCCGCCGGTCAGAAGCTAATCACATTTACGGTTAGCTACAGGCCCGGACCGGGAACTTCCGAAAAAACACCACCATACTCTGCACTATTTCGTTATTATGAAGACGAAGACCCAGATTATCCCGTTTTCGGAGTCTTTGACCTCGGGGAAGACAAAGCCTTCGTGAGGTGGGGTTATGAGCCAGCGCCGGTCCCGGGAGATAGTGGGACGTTTTCGCAGACGCTTGAGTTGGGAGTCCCTGTCGGGAACTCTGGACAAATAATCCAACCCTCAGACCTAGTTCGGTCACAGGTCGTACTTTCGCTTAGGGACGCAGCGGCGGTCGCACCGGCGGCTGCTCCTGATTTTGGCAGCCAGACTCATCCTGGGCGGGTGGCTGTCGATACGATCGCCGACATCTCCACCACCGCGAAGGACGGCAACTTCGCATTGGCTTTTGAATTTGATGCTCAGGATGGGCGTCGGATCGGCCTGACCACAGCCGATATCCCTCGGAACGCGGCACCGGGAACTCTCGAGAAAGCGATACAAGCAGCTGTCGACAGGGCCGTCGGGCCGCAGGTCATTCCCGAGACTGGTATCGGGGCTCTGACCCCCAAAACGGGCGTCTCGCTTCTTAACAAGGGCGTGATCGATGCCAAGCCGGTGGTCACGGTCTCCCGCGGCGATGGGTCGACGGAGTTTCCCTGGCGAATAGCCTTTGCGAACATGGGGCAGATCTCCTGGCATTCGGCAACCGCGCAGCAAGACGATATTTCCCTCCCTGTGAATGCCGGAGTGCCGGCGATTATTCAGGCTGGGAAAACAACCAGCGTGGCCGGGACGGTCGCAGGCATTACCCGAGTCATCGGGTCGGGCCAGGCCGATACGATCCGCGGCGTTGCCAGCGAATCGAAGCAGCTTTTTTCATTCACAAGTCTCACGGCTGGTGGATATCGTCTCAACACGAAGTCACTTACCGTCGCCGATGCGGGAGCGGTCGACGTCGTGAACGGTCTTCGCCGGAGGCAGGCTGTGCTCTACAGCGTGGAGAGCACCACTGCAGACCCCTTTCCCGAAGGGAGCGAGATCGGCGGCCTGAAGTCTGGCAGGATCTACTTCATCAACACGAGCGTGGTACCGAATCCTGTCGCGCAATCTCCGGCCACGGTTCCCGTCGTCAGCTTCTACGAGACGCCCGACTTTTCGATCTCAAAACTTTCAGCGCTCTCCGACAGTGGGATTCGGCTCACTCTCCCCACGGCTGGCGTTGACGCCGTGAGGCATGTCTTCAGAGAAGTGTTCACGATCGACGGTGGCGACGGTGATGACAGGATCACGGCCGCCTATGATCCCTTGAGCGCCGCGCAGACGCGGGCGAATTATCTGGTTGGGTCCGCGGGGAACGACCGGATCATTGGCGGCCTGGATGCCGATTACATCGATGGCGGCGCGGGCGACGATTTTGTCGTGGCCGATGCCAAGCCCCCCGTGTCCAGAAGCACGCCCACTGTGCTCAGCTGGATCGACACGGTCAGAGGCGGTGCAGGTGCCGACACAGTGCTCGGTACGTCCACGGGGGATATTCTCCTGGGAGACGCGGGCAACGACACGATCATTCCGGGGGAGAGCGGTAATCAGTTTCTACAGGGTGGTGATGGGAACGACTCGCTCGTGATCGGCAGCCGCGGTTCGGCCACCGACTATCACACCCTGGCGGGCGGCGACGGCAACGATACCTACAAGCTGACAGGCTCATGGGGCGTGGCGTCGATCCGCGAAACGGCACGTAACGGCAGCGCCGACACCATCGATCTGTCGAGTTCCACGCAGAATTATGTCCACATCCTCAGCAATGGGTCGCTCTACTCAACCGCTGGCAGGCTTCACAACGGCACCGTGACGATGGATGCGGCGGCCACGGCAGCAGGTGTCGCGGCCATTCCGCTGGGAACAAACACAGACCTGCTGACCGGAACCGCCGTATCGTATGGCCAGGTGCTGACGCAGTGGGGATTTGGCCTCCACCAGGCTGCAAACGGAGCAGCGAGTGAAGTCGCCATCAACGAGGCTGGAAACGCAACTGTCACCGGGTCCTCCCAGCCTGCCGTCATCACGGCATTCGCCGGATCAGAATCGACCCGAGCCAACGGTCAGAAGTTCGATAAGCTCGACTTCCAACTACGGCTCGATCGGGGTACCGGCACGACTGTCTACGATGTGACTCTCAGCAATCCGACTCTCAACGACGGCGTCTATCGTATTCCCGAAGCGCGGCAGGCCGAAATGCTGCGGGCTGTTCTGGCCGCGGCTCGTGTGACGCATGCCGCCGTCCCGGCATGGAGTTTGACTGAGACGCTTGATCAAAACAAAGCAAGACTCAC
>JBAXUW010000237.1:0-4870 GCA_037129495.1 Planctomycetota bacterium
TCCATGACGTCCATGACTTCCATGACGTCCATGACGGCATCCACCGTGCTGCCATCGACTACCTTGTACACGGTTTTCACGCTCCGGAAACCCATTCGCTGATAGAGTCGCACGGCATGGCTATTGTCGGCCGTTACCTCAAGCGACGCCACCCGCAGACCATGCTGGCGAAAGCCCTCGAGGGCCTGCTCAAGAAGACACGAGCCAATCCCGAGGCCGCGATGCCCGGAAACGACGCCGATGTTTTGAATGAGTCCTGAGCCGCCCCGGTCGGCAACACCCTGAATAGTGCCACACCACTGGAGTTCTTCCGGCGAACGCCCGTAGGCAACCAGCCAGGTGGCATGAGGGAGAAACCCAGGCTTTTTCCGAATTTCCCGCATCAGACGCCGACAACCCTCAAAGCTGCCCAGGCAGGGAAAGACATGGGCATCGATCTCATCGCGGAACGCGCGGAATTTAACACGGGCGTGAATATCGACCAGGGCCTCATTCCAAGGCACAAATCGATAGCCATGCCGCAGCGGCAGGGGCCGCCTGCCCCCCATCAATTCCACATCCATGCGAAACCGCTTGAAGTAGGTTGAGTTCATGCCGCCGATCCAAGGAGATACGAGACCTCCCTGACAACTTAAGAATCCGCGTCATTTTGGTCAACTCGCCGGTAGGGGTTGCGAGCTGCGGCCGTGATCGTTATTGTTTTGACATCTCAAAAAATGTTTTTTGAACCATCAAAACCTCTTGTTTGCTCGCTCGTTTGGTTGGCCATGGCGAGCGTGTTTGCGGCCGCTGCACGGGCCGAGCAGCCCGCCTGTGATGTCGTGGCCACAACCACGATAGTGGCCGACCTCGTACGCACCATCGGTGGTGACCGTGTGGCCGTTGATTGTCTGATGGGGCCCGGCATCGACCCACACTCCTATCGGGCCACCCCGCGGGACGCCGACCGGCTCGCCCGGGCAAAGCTCGTCGTCGCCTCAGGGCTGCACCTGGAGGGCAAACTTTCCGACTTACTCTCTCGGCTCTCGCGGCGGGTGCCGGTAACGTTCGTGGCCGACACGATCCCACGCGACCAGCTCCTGCCTGTGGCCGACAACCTCTACGACCCGCATGTCTGGTTCGACGCGAAGCTCTGGAGCAGCTGTGTGCCCGCCGTTGTTGCGGCGCTTACGAAGCTCGACCCGGTGGGCCGTGGCCACTACGAGACGCGGGCGGCTGACTATGTGCGGCGGCTCGAATCGCTCGACGGCACGCTCCGCGAGCGGCTCGCGACGATCCCGAAGGACCGGCGGGTGCTTGTCACAGCGCACGACGCCTTCCGCTATTTTGGCAGGGCCTATGACGTTGAAGTGGTGGGCGTGCAGGGCACGAGCACGGAGAGCGAGGCCGGTCTCGCCGACATCAACCGACTCGTAGACCTGCTCGTGTCGCGGGGCATCCCGGCGGTATTTGTCGAGACGAGCGTCTCCGACCGGAATGTCTCGGCGCTCCGCGAGGGCGCACAGGCCCGCGGGCATGCCGTCGCTCTCGGCGGCCGGCTCTATTCTGATTCTCTCGGCGGGCCGGGCAGCAAGGCAGAGACGTTGGAGGATGTGCTCACGGCAAACGTGGAGACGATTCATGCCGGCCTGACCGGAGGCCGCTGATGACGTGCCCACTCCTTGAATTCCACGATGTAACAGTCGCCTACGGCCGCCGGCCGGTGCTCTGGAACATCGACCTCACCATCGCAGAGCCCTGCCTCTTTGGCATCATCGGCCCCAACGGTGCCGGGAAGAGTACCCTCCTCAAGGCGGCGCTTGGGCTTGTGCCGCTGGCCGGTGGCACCGTCTCTTTCTTTGGCCGGCCGTTTGCTGAGGTGCGTGGCCGCGTCGGCTATGTGCCGCAGCGTGAGACAGTCGACTGGGATTTTCCCGTCAGCGTCAGCGACGTCGTCTTGATGGGTACCTACGGCCGGCTCGGTTGGTTTCGCCGACCGGGTTTGAGAGAACGAGACCTCGTCAAGGAGTGTCTGGCGCGGGTCGGCCTTACCGATCTCGCGAGGCGCCAGATCGGCAAGCTTTCCGGTGGCCAACAGCAGCGGGTGTTTCTCGCCCGGGCCCTGGCGCAACAGGCCGAAATCTACGTTCTCGACGAGCCGATGGCCGGCGTCGATGCCCGATCGCAGGAACTCATCTTCGATGTGCTCGCAGAGCTCCGCGACGCGGGCCGACTCGTCGTTGTCGTACACCACGATCTCCGCACCGCCGTCGAATGGTTTGACCGCGTGGCGCTCGTCGACAGGCGGCTCGTCGCCGTCGGTCCAACGGCCAGTGTCCTCACCCCCGAAAACCTACAACGCACCTACGCTGCTCGGCTCGACGTCCTCGACGAATTGGGCCGCGCTGTCGAGGAGCGGGGGCGAACGCCATGACGAGCCTGCTGGGCGTTGCCATCTTCGGCCCTCCCGTTGCTTCGCTGTGGTGCGCGCTGCTGGCTGTATCTCACAACACGCTGGTGGTGGCCGCCGGCATAGCGGCCGTTGGTTTTGCGGCGGGTGTCATCGGCAGCCTGGGGGTTCTGCGGAAGCGGGCGCTGGTGGGCGATGCCGCGGCGCATGCCACGCTCGTCGGCGTGGCGCTCGCGTTTTTGGTGACGGGCCGCCGTGATCTGCCGGTACTCTTGCTAGGGGGCTTTATCGCGGCGATCGTCTCCCTCGGCGTGCTCGTGCTCCTGCGGCGGTACACCCGCACCCGCGACGATGCTGCCACGGCGATCGTATTGAGCGTATCGTTCGGCCTCGGGATCACGCTCGTTTCAGGCATCAACGCCCGTGGTATTCCCGGTGGCGCCGGCCTTGAGCAGTTTCTGCTCGGGCATACCGCCAGCCTGACCGCGAGCGATAGCTTGCTTCTGGCCGCGGTGTCGGCCGTTGCCGTTGTGGCAGTGATCCTCACCCTGAAGGAGGCAACGCTCGTCGCCTTTGATCCGGCATTTGCCGCGGCCACCGGCTGGCCGGTGGTAGGTATCGACTATTTCCTCGTGACGCTGGTGGCGGTGATGGTGGTGGTGGGGCTGCCGGCCGCCGGCGTTGTGCTCGTCACGGCGCTGGTTGTGATTCCCCCCGTAGCTGCCCGACAGTGGACCGACCGCGTGCCAACCATGCTGCTGCTTGCGGGAATCTTCGGCGTGACGTCGGCGCTCGTTGGCGTGGCCGTGAGCGCGGTCGTGCCGCGCATGGCGACGGGGCCGCTGGTGGTGCTGGCAGCGGCATTCCTTTTTGCCTGCTCATTTCTCTTCGCGCCCGAGCGTGGCTGGTGGGCCCGCCACCGCCGGCAGCGAGCAAGCCCCGGGAGACCACTCGCGTGACCGCCAAGCTCACCACCCCCGTTGCAGCGATCGCTCTATCTCCTTCCTTCCCTTTCCGTCTTGTCCAATCCGTGTGCCTACCGTTTTGGGCTCCTCCTCGCTGAGAAGACTGACCCCACATGCTTTCTGATTTGCTGACTGCTCATGGCGGCATGCATGCCTGGGCGATCGCCACGGCTGCGATGGTGGCGGCCGGCTGTGGGCTCGTCGGCACGCTGTTGGTCGTGCGGCGGATGAGCCTGGTGGGCGATGCCATCAGCCACGCCGTCCTCCCTGGCATAGTGGTGGCTGTGCTGGCCGGCGGTCGGCTGGGTGGAGTCTTCGTGCTCATTGGCGCCGTGGTCGCGGCGCTCGTCACCGTCTGGCTGACACAGTTTTTGCGGGACGAAGGTGGACTGGCCGAAGATGCTGGAACTGGCGTGGCCTTCACCACACTGTTTGCATTCGGGGTCGTGCTGATTACGGCCGTGGCTGCGCGGATTGATCTTGATCCGGCCTGCGTGTTGCTTGGCGTATTGGAACTCGTGCCCTTTGACACACTGCCGATCGCCGGCCTCGAGGTGCCGCGGGCATTTCTGACGGCGACTGCGGTTTTTCTCCTCCTTGCATGTGGTGCGATCGCGACCTGGAAGCTGCAGGTCTTTACCGCCTTTGATCCCTCAGCTGCAGCCGCCGCGGGCATTCCCGTGGCGGTGGTTACCACAGGACTGCTGGCCGCCACGGCACTGGCGACGGTGGCGGGCTTTGAGGCGGTGGGGGCGATCCTTGTCGTAGCCATGCTCGTCGTGCCGGCCGCCACTGCGGAATTGCTCACGCGACGACTGCACCGCATGGCCGTTCTTGCGATTCTTCTGGGCGTTGTCGCTGCCGCGATCGGCTACCTGGCTGCGTGGCGGTTTAATACAAGCGCCGCCGGCATGATCGCCGTCGTGCTCGGTATTCAATATGCGGTTTGCGTTGTGCTTGCTCCCGATGACGGCCTTGTGTCCAGCCTGTGCAGCCGCGGCTGGTTTGCCTGGCGGGTTGTCTGTGAAGATAGGCTGGCCGCCTGCTGGCGGCACGAAGAGCTAGCGCGGGGGACGGTGTCGGTGAGCCGAGAAACTGCGTCGGCAACTCAGCGGCCGTCGCTCGCCGCTCGCCTCGCCGATGGTTGGCTCACGTTCACGGGCCGCATGACGCGTGGCCCACAGGGCTGGAGGCTCACGGAACGCGGCCGCGAAGCGGCGAATACTGTGGTGCGTTCGCATCGGCTTTGGGAGGCTTGGCTCGGCCGGCATGCCGCTCTGCCGCTCGACCATCTCCATCCGCCGGCTGAGTGGATCGAGCATCATCTCGGCGCTGAGGTTCGCCGGCGGATCGAAGCGGAGGTCGGTCCACGGGCAAGCGATCCGCACGGCCGGTCGATCCCGCCGGAACCGTGACGCCCGCCTTGGGATAAGTTTTTAGAGCTTCCCAATCCGTTGTGCGAGCCGTTCTCGTGGGATAAGTTTTCCAACTTGTCCAATCCGTTGTGCGAGCCGTT
>JBAXUW010000238.1:0-4813 GCA_037129495.1 Planctomycetota bacterium
ATACCCCTGGCTTGTTTCAAGTCGTCAGGCGAGGCCGGTGCTTCCGCGGCGGCGGGACGAGATCGGCGAGCCGGTCGAGGAACTCAAACGGCGAGAACTCGACGACGCCATTGGCCTCAGGCCCCGTGGCCTTCCGCCCGCGCCCCCGCCCGACCCAGTTGGCGGCCTTGTGTCGGGGGAGCACGTAGCGGACGTGGGTGATACGGCCGTCTGGGCCGCGGATCACGGACAGTCGCTCCAATGCAAAGGGGGGCCGGGCGCAGTACCGCAGCAGGTGTTCCAAGCTCTGGAAGTAGCTCGGCACGTCGCGGTCGATGAGCGAGATCCGGACACTCGCGTCGATGGAAAACCCGCTGTTCTCCCAGGCGAGCATGTCGGCGGCGGCAGCGGTGTCGAGCAGGCGAGTGAGCCTGAACCAGCGGATCACGCGGCGGCGCACCCGCTCGGTGAGCGCGGCCAGATCGGCCTGGTTGATCGGTCGGGCCGGCAGGAACGCCGGTGAGGCGTCGCACCCTGCTCCGTCAGCAGCCGGCACGAAGACGCCTTCGGTTGCGCACACGTGCAGGTGCACGTGGTGGTTGAGCGCCGAGCCGAAGCGCTGCACGAAGGAGATGGCGCCGAGCCGTGGGCGAGCGGCTGCGGGTGTGGCGGCGTCGCTCGTGACGCGTGCCACAGCGCAGAGCAGTCGCTCGATCTCGTCCAGAAATCACCGGGAGGAGGCATCTCTAAGGCTGCCGTTCGATGCCACGATCATGAGCTTCCTGCCGCACCTTCACGTCCGCGGCAAGGCCTGCCGCTACGAAGCACCCGCGCCGGCGGCACGCCCACGACGCTGCTCGATATCCCGCGGTACGACTTCGACTGGCAGTTTCTCTATCGCCTTCGTGAGCCGCTCGCGGTGGAGGCGGGCGACACGCTGACGTTCACGGCTTGGTACGACAACAGCGGCGATAACCCGGCGAATCCCGATCCCACCAAGACGGTGCGTTGGGGGTCCCAGACGTTCGACGAGATGCATCTGGGGTCTGTCGAATACTTCGTGCCTGCTGCGACGCCGGGTCAGCCGCTGTTCGGAACACGCCGCCGTTAGGCGAGGATCCGCAGCATGCGTCGGGCATGATGGTGTGCCGTTTCATTCAGGCGAATCGTTCACCGATCCGAGCCGAGAAAAACGCAGGCGGGGGCGGCTGGATGCCGAGGGTGCCGGCGCTGACCGCTTCCATGAAGACCTTGTGGCCGGCCAGCGCCTCATAAATCACCTTCACCAACGCGAGTACGGCGGCCCGCCGATCGCTGGTCGGCTTGGACGCCAGATGGTCGTAGCACTGGTGATGGATGAGCGTCAGATAATTCATCCAGCCAGTGTCGGGCAGCGGCTGATCGAGCGCGGTCGGCCCCATGGAGCCCGCCTGCCGCTTGGCATTCTGCCGGGCCGCATGATAGAGCGGCAGCAACCGGTCGATCTCGGCGACCTGCTCGTGACGACGGGCCAGACCGGTCTTCAGGCTGGCCTGCCCGTCGCTGCGTCGCTTCCACTCGTTCACGTCCGGGAGTTCGGAGTGGTAGCTGAAATCAGCCTGGGTTTTCCCGAAGTTCCAGTGCGGGGCATGGTCAAATTCCGGGCTGCCGAGCAGGGCGACTCTCTGCTGGTTCAATTCGTTGATGCGGGCGACGGCCTTGTCCACCCAGGAAATGAGCGTTGCCGTTCCTTGGTAGAAAAGGTTGGTTGGCGATACGGCGTAGACGTCGAGTCCGCCAATCTGGAGCGCTCGGCCGACAATCCCGCAGCAGTTGGTCGGGCCGGCACGCATCGTCGCGCACTTTCGGTACATGCGGCGAGGATCCTCCGGGTCGAGGTTCAGGATTTCGAACCACCAGGTCCAGATCGCCTCGACATCGATCCCGAAAAGGTTGTCACCGGCATCGAAGGCCACACCACCCGCGGCCTTTACCGGGATATCGATCCGCTTCGAAGCGCCGCGATGCGGCAGACCGAAATCCACCTGGGCGGTGAGGGCCGCAGCCTGATCCCAGCCCATCGGATTGACACGGGTCGTGTTTGTCCGGCGATTGATCAGTTCGCTGAACCCCACCAGCATATGGGCCGGCATGCTCACGAACGGCGTCACCTTGTAGGCAGCCCGCTGGGAGGCATTCCAATCTGCGCCTTCCGCCGTGCCGTCCCAGGTGACATAGAAGGGCCGCATTCCTCGGTCGCAGTGGAGGCCGGCATGCCCAAAATCCATCGCGTTGCCGATCTTTCCACCGATGCCCGAAAACTGCTCCGTGAAGAATGTCACTTCGCGTGCCATCACACACCTCCAGTTCATCTTTCCGAGTGGGGCCACCCTTCTCCGTCGGGCCGCACGAAGGTTGTCGAACGATTTCCGAAAATGTTGCGTGCCGACCCTTGCGTTCCCGAAAGCCGCCGGCGGCAGGCAGTATCACGACCCGGCCGCCCCCTGCAGGGCCCGTTGGTAGCTCGCTTCGCTGGTTTCGTATATAACATTGAGTATATCCACGGTTTGTGGTTCCAGTCGTCTTTCCTTTGATGCGAGGTAATCAGATGTCGATGGGTTTCCGGGAGGAGGAGGGGGAAGCAACCCGCGCGCGTTATGGCCGGGGGCTTGTGGTGCCTCCCTATTGGATTACCGCGCAGAGCAACTGCCCCGACTTCTCACTTGAGTTCCCCATCAAGCTGCCCGATGAGGCCCGGGCGGTTCGCCTCGAGGCCGGCTCCGCGGTCTTCAAGGCCGTCAAGCAGTTCGTTGAGGAGACATCGCAGAGCAAGTCGGTGACATCTGCCCGCGGTGAAGACGCCCGCATGGACAAGATGCGGTGGACTCTTAACGCGAAGACGGCCGACGGCAGGCCAGAGTTTCCGGAATTTCAGCGGGCGCTCGCCGAGCGCCGCCTGCGGGAGCCCGACAAAAAGTCCGGAGTCAAGCCGCCGACAGGGGGGAGTGTGACGGTCCGCGACGTGATCTGCATCCAGAACCTCCCAGTCTGGCGGAGGTATGCGAAGGCCCGCCGCGAGATGAAGCTAGAATATGAGAGGGTTGGCATGGGCACGAACTCCGTGCATTACGCGGTCACAAGCGAGCCTGGCCTCGATGGCATGCGGCACCTGCCGGTCATCGATCCGGAGATCGGCGAGACGATGCTCTTCCACTGCGCCGACGTCAACGCCGTCGAGAACATCACCAAGAGCGGGTTTCTCGCGCGTTTCGGCAGCAACTACGGTACCGCGGAAGCACCCCGTTACGGCATGCTCGGCCAGGGGTCGTATTTCTCCAACGAACTCGCCAAGGGTCTGACCTACACCCGCTGCGTGCTCTGTGGAGATTATGAATGCGGGTGTCGCTCGCTCGAGACCAGGAAGAAACTGGCCCGCTCGACGATCATGGCGCGGGTGATCCTGGGTAACGTCAGATACTACCCGGCATGGGCGAGTGTCAAAAAGCACCTCGGCGGCCGGGACGACATCGAAAGCCAGTTTCGCCCCATCGCGTATCGCAATAAGATGTATCGCCCTGCCGCCGCGCGGGCTGCACCGCGATTCGACTCCGTGGTCTCCCACGGCCTCAGCGCTCGCAAGTTCGGTGAGTTCGGCTCGGAGGCCAACGAATTCATGTCGCCGAACGACCAGCTCACCTACCCGGAGTTTGTCGTGAGCTTCGTGATCGGGCAGGACGACGAAGCTCGGAAACTCGGCGACATCGTGAAGACCGTGCTCGCCCGCTATGAGGGACGCTCGTTTGGATTCCTCCGAAGGAAGAGCGAGGCCTCCGAGAATGCGGAGAAGGTGCTGAAGGAAGCGGTCAAAAACAACCGCAGCGACCAAGATATCGGCGACCTCGTGCTCTACTTCATCGGCGTCAAGTCCCACGTCAATAACGAGAGGCCGGGAGGGGGAGGACAGCTCAAGACCGATGGCACGTTCTTCAGCTACCTCACGGAAGAACTGCAGAAGGACGGTTACCTAGCCGTGGCATGATTCCGGGCGGTCCGCCCGTGAACAGGGCCGTGTTGCCTGGGCATCGCCACCCGGCCGCCCTCTGGGCAAGCCTAGTCAATCAAAAAATCCATTGTCGATTGCGGTCGCCTTCGCCTCGCGGATGGCGAGCACGATCTGCCCGAGGGCCAACATGGCATTCAGCCGGTCGCCTGTCGGCTTGGCGGCGATGTAACTGCCGATCTGCTGGAAGATCAGCTTCATGTTCGCGAGCCGATCGTTCGCGCCTCCCCCATCCCAAGGTTGCTGCGCATGGTACTGGCCGAGCAGCCGATCAATTTCGGCGTTCTGCTCCCGGCGACGCGAAAACATTGCGAAACTCACGTTCTCGCGCTCATCCGCGTCCACTGCTCCACGGTGGGCAGTTTCAAGGATAGCCCGGTCAATGGCTCTTCCGCAAGCGTTGCCCGACTGCTGAGCGACTCGTGAGCCGGTTGCTCCCGCCTCCCGGGCGCAGCCCCCGGCACAGAAAGCTGTTCTGGGATCGGCCCCCTCCCCCCTCTGGAGTGGCGGTTTTCTCGTGTCGGCGCGGAGTCTCTCCGAGTCGGGCCGCCCGGCGGCTTTGTCGTGACCTGGCGTCCGGCAGCGGTCAGAGGGTGTGGGTGTCGATTACGGGCAGCTCGTCGGGCGACGGTTGATTGATTGCCCGATCGTCATGGACCGTGAGCGCACACCACCGCCATGGGGTCCGCGGAGCGGATGGAGGCGGCCAGGGCCTGGTCAGACCCTCTTTGCGATCCGCTGCCGGGCCCGCTTGACGGCCTTGGCGTCAGCTCTGGCCTGCCGCTCCTCGACCCG
>JBAXUW010000239.1:0-4805 GCA_037129495.1 Planctomycetota bacterium
TTCCGCGTTCAGACGAGAAAGGCCGGCCCGGGCCCTTGGGCGCCCGGGCCGGCCTGATTTTTTGTGTGTACGATGGGGGAATGCGTTTTCCTTCCCCCCCAAGCTCTCAGCTCCAGCGCGATCCCGCGACATTCCTCCCCGCCCCCGCGGTGCGCGGTAATTTTCTGTTGGTGACCTGCCGGGGGGATGCCGAGGCAGCAGTCTGCCGACGGCAGGCGGAAATCATGCCGGCAGTCGCGAAGGCGGCCTGGCGGCGGGGCGTGGTGACCTTCCGCCTGGGAAGTCAGGATCCGCCCGATGACTTTTTTCCCGATCTTGTGTTTGCAAGAACAGTGATCCGGTCGCTTGGTCAGGTGGCGGCTGCGACACAGCAAGAGTTGGTGGAGGCGGTCAAGCCGCTCGTTGCGCACGACAGGTGGGACACTATCCATGTCTGGCACCGCGACCCGCGGCTGGAGACAGAGGTCAATGCGGCCGCCATTCGGTCAGCCCTGCTCGAAGCCTATAAACTGCCGGCGGCGTGTGGACCGGTTGCCCAGCCGGGCGACCTCGTACTCGACTGCCTGATCGACTCTGCCGAGCGCTGGTGGCTGGGCTGGCACCGCGCCGGCACTCAGGCGGGCTGCCTGCCGGGCGGCATGCATGCGCAAGCGTTACCGGAAGACAAGGTGTCGCGAGCCTGGCTGAAGCTCGATGAGGCGATCTCGACCTTTGCGGTCGATCTCCGGCCCGGGCAGCGGGCCGTCGAACTCGGCGCGTCGCCTGGCGGCGCTTGCCAGCGGCTCTTGGAGTCGGGGCTGACTGTCGTCGGTATCGATCCTGCACTCGTAGACGACCGGGTCGCGGCCCACCCGGCCTTCGAACAGTGGCGGATGCGGGCCCGCGACGTCAAGCTTCGCAGCTTCCGTGGCTTTGACTGGATCATCGCCGACATGAATATCGACCCTCGCAGTACGCTTGAATCGATCGGAAGAATCGTGACGGCCGCTGGCGTGAAGCCCAGCGGCATCATTGCCACGCTCAAGCTCCCCGACTGGTCGCGGGCCGCCGAGCTACCCGGGTGGCTCGACCAATTTCGCAGCTGGGGCTTCGCGGCCCGGGCTCGCCAACTCTCCACCAGCGGCCGCGAGGTCTGCGTGGTGGCGGTCCGCTCGCGCAAGCGCTAGCCGATCGTGGCTCTATCGGCCCCCCGTGGAGGCAAGTTTTTAAAGCTTGCCGGTCTCCCTCTTCAGTGGAGGCGAGTTTTCCAACTTGCCGGTTCCCCTCCCCACGGATGCCCATCATCCTTCCCCACGCCAGACATCGGCCGGATGGGTGAGGCTGCCGGAGCTGACAGACACACGGCCGCCGGCTGTGTCGAGCATCAGCGTGCCATCGGAGGCGATGCCCCGGCAGATCCCAGTCAGCTGCTGGGGCCCGCGATACACGGTGACGGCATGGCCGTCGAGCCCACACCGCGACCGGTAGCGTGAGACAAACGCCTCAACATCGATTGCCGTCGCCGCGAGTAATTGGAAGAGCCGCGGCAGAAACTCAACCAGCAGTGTTTCCCGCGGCAGCATGTTGCCAGTCAGATCGGGGAGCGTGACGATCTTCCGATCCAGCGGCGGCGGTGCCTCCCGGCAGGAGCCGGTGGTGTTCACGCCGATACCGAAGATAGCCCGGCCTCCGGGCGTCGTCTCCACCAGAATGCCGGCCAGCTTGCGGCCCGCCACCTCGACATCGTTGGGCCACCGCACCAGCGGCTCAACGTTGGGCGCAAGGATCGCCACCGACTCCGCCAGCGCCACGCCACAGGCGAGCGACCAGACGGCCGGTGGCGCTGAGAGATCCACTGCCCCAGCATCCACCACCACGCTCACAGCCAGACTCCCCGGCGCCTGCCACCAGCGGGCCCCGCGCTGGCCCCGGCCGAGCGACTGCCGATCGGCTACCACGGCAGCCGGCAGCCGGCAGGCCGGATCAACCGCCAGTTCCCGGGCTCGTTCCATCGTCGAGCCGACGGCGGCATGATGCTCAAACGTGGCCAGCCCCGTGCGGCCGATGAGCGTGACGGCGTCAATGGAGTCGGCAGTGGAAATGGATGTCGTCTCTCAGCGAAGAAAAAGGGAGCGGCGGCCTCTGCCTATAGAAGAGGCTGTTCTGGTGGTTCGGGCAAGCGTGGGGCTCTGGCGGCGGTGCTCAGCAGTCCGGTTGCCGCCGCGGCCTTGACCCTCGTGCTCGACGCGCGGTACCCCCCGTTGTGCGACCATCTCGTCTCAGCCTGTTGTTCCTGCTGACCGCCGCCCTGACTACGGGCTGGGGCGGGCCGGCGGCTGCGCAAACGGTGGCGCTACCGCCCGCTGCCACCTCCTCCCTCGACCGCATTGCCCAGGCCTCTCCCTACGGCACGCCCCTACCGCCACCCGCCGCATGGGATGCCTACGCGCCGCAGGCATCGCAAGTATTTCCGCCACCCATGACTGGTTCGCCGACACCGTCGACCTGGGCGCCCTCCGCGATCGGCGGCCAACCCGGATATCCCGGCTACAGCACCGCCGCGCCGTCGCTGACACCCACGCAGGGGCCGCCAAATATGAGTGGCTCTCTCTTTCCGCCTGGGTATCCATCCAATAACGCCACCTTGAAAGAGACGATGCGAGTCTACCAGGGCGCTCGCGGCAGTTGGGCCTACCTCTTCGGAGACGGCCAGGGCACCAGCCTCGGCGTCAACGAACTCGATACGACCGCTACGTTTGCCATCCCGTTTTTTCACAACTCGCCGGCCAACCTCAATCATGCGCCACTCCTCATCACGCCGGGCTTCGGCATGCAGCTCTGGGATGGCCCCCAGACCAACCTGACTGCCAATCCGCCGATCTATGCTGACTTACCGCCAAACACCTACGATGTCTTCGTCGACGCGGCCTGGAATCCCCGGTTTACTCCGCTCTTTGGCGCGGAGCTAGGAATCCGGGTCGGTATCTACACCAACTGGGACGTGTTGGTCTGGCAGAGCTGGCGGCTGATGGGCCGCGCCATCGGCACGCTCCAGCTCACTCCCACAGTGCAGGCCAAGGCAGGCATCGTCTACCTCGATCGCAACCTCGTCAAGATGCTGCCAGCGCTGGGTGTGACATGGACGCCCGACGCCGACACCCGCTACGACATCTTCTTCCCGGCCCCGCGCGTGACGCGGCGGCTGACAACGATCCGCAATCGCAATGTCTGGGGGTATGTCGCCGGGGAATACGGCGGCGGTGCCTGGACGTTTCGGCGGAGCAACCCGCTCTATAACGGCATCACTCCTTTCGACTACAACGACATTCGCGTCACGCTCGGCACGGAGTTTGTGCCAGTCACCGGCCATGGACTCACCGGCAATATGGAGATCGGCTACGTCTTTGCGCGGCAGCTCTTCTACGTCGACGGACCACCGCAGGGCCAGTATCAGGACCTCGACGACACGCTGCTGCTCCGCGTCGGTTTGGCCTATTAGCCATTCGCTTCAACCAGCGTTTTTCATGCCGGCCCCCATTATGATGCGATCACTCCTCTGCTGGCTCCTGCTTGTCGCTGTTTTGCCGGCCCGTGCCGATGATGTCGCAGAGGACAAAGCCGAGAGTAAAAGCGTGCAGCTGCTCCCGCCGGTCGCGGAAGATGCCAAGCCGATCGAGCCACCGGAGGCACCGCTGCCGACGATCTTCGATCGCATCCGGCTGGCGGCGCTGGGCGACCCGCAGGATCTCACCCAGCCGCTCATGCCCGACGACCTCGCGCCACCGGGGCAGCCCCGGCAGGAGTTTGAGCCGCCCGCCGGCCGTAAGCTGCCCCCCGGTGCGAAGCCCGGCATGCTTCAGCAGGTGCTCTACTCAGCCACCGAGCTGCCGAAGCTCGACGCCGGCGGCCTCGGCCTGACAACGCTTGAGCAGACACTCACGATCGGCCTGCCCTGCCCGACAGTCGATTCACCGCTCTTACTCACCCCTGGATTTGTTGGCACGCTCACCGATGTGCCGGCCGGCGCAGACATTCCGAGTGAGTTAATGGAGGGCTACCTGCAGGCGCGGTGGCTCAAAAAGCTCGGCGATCGGTTTGGCGTCGACTTGGCCGTCTCCCCCGGCTGGTACAGCGACTTCAAAAACGACTCCTCCAAAGCACTCCGCATTACCGGCCACGGCTTCGGCGCCTGGGAGGCGAACGAAAATCTCCGGGTCGTGGCGGGCCTGATCTATCTCGACCGCTACGACATCGACTTTCTACCCGCCGGCGGCCTGCTCTGGACACCTTCCGACGACGCCCGCTACGAGCTGATTTTTCCCCGGCCGCGACTGGCCTGGCGGATCCTCGAGCGGCCGCAGGCAAACCACTGGCTCTATCTGGCGGCGGAGTTTGGCGGCAATCAGTGGGCCACGCAGTCGATCACCGGCCCGACCAAAGGGCAGGAGCAGATCATGGTCCTCCGCGACTACCGGCTCCTGGCGGGCTGGGAGCGGCGGCCTGCCAATCTGGGGCTCTCTTGGAAGTTTGAGGCCGGCTGGGTAACGGGCCGTTCAGTGCAGTACTACCTCACCGATCAGGCCTGGCTCTATCCGTCAGACACGTTCCTCGCCCGGGCCAGCGTCTGGTATTGATCATGCTTGATCATGCTTGATCATGCCTGATGCGACTGACGCCGCGGATGCATTGGCGTTGACACACTATCCCTCTTTTGGGCACTCACCCCCAGATTCTCTCTCTGGAAGTGGTGCTGTTTAAGGGGGGCAGGTCAACCTTGGACGGCAGGGTCGAGGGCACCACATCTTTCTCGTTCTTCATCACGGTGA
>JBAXUW010000024.1:0-23933 GCA_037129495.1 Planctomycetota bacterium
ACACCACCAGATTATCGCTCTGGAAGTGGTGCCCGTTGAAGGGGGGCAGGTCACGGCGGCGACACTGTTACCGTGTTCTCAAGGTTCCCCGTCGCTCCGGCCGGCAGCGTTCCGAACAGCGTGAAGATTACCGATTCGCCAGCGGCAAACGAGTCACCCGGCGTTGCTGTCCAGATTCCGAGGATCGGGTCGTAGCTACCTGTGTCCACCGTCAAGTTTGCGAGCAGGAGCGCCGGCGTGAACAGCGCGTTGTCATTGGTCGCCTGGCCGAGTTCACCCGTGACAGTCATCGTCACCAAGCCGCCCAGTACGGGGGCCGTCGTATCGTAGGAAACCGACAGGACTTTATTTGAACTCGCTTCAATGGTCTGTGTGACGGCCGTAAAGTTGAACGTGGTAGACGCCCCTGCAATCGTCAGCCCTCCCTCACGCGGATCACCGTCGTACACGGTCACAGTGTGCTGCTGAAGCACGTTCGTCGCGGTTTGGGCTGCAAGATAAAAGTAGGCGTCGTCGGAATTTCCAGCATTCAAGGCCCCCAGGTGGTAGATGCCATCCTCGTTGGTCGAAAGACCGACCACACCCCCAGTGAAACCGTCCGCCTTCACCCAGAGATCATCGTAATTTACCGCATCATTGTTGGTGATCCGAATCTGTTCGTATTCGCTAGTAAGTTCCCGACCTTGTCCGGTGTCGACGAAAAATAGGCCGGGTGTCAGTCTTGCAAAGTCGATTGCGAGCAGGTCTCGCCGTTCCAACCGCTCAGCGTTTTCTAGGTCACGAAGCCGGTTTCGCCGCGCCGGCAGCCGATTCTGCGACCGAGCCTTTGGGGCCTGCGTCCGCCTCGGAAAAAGTGTGTCAGAAACGTTCATGGGTGGCCTCCGAAGCTTCGAAGACAGGTGCCTGAAAGACGCTCTGGGCCGCGGCGGAAACCAAAAAAAGCCGGCGCGAACGAACACCCGCGTGTTCGCTCGCGCCGGCTCTCGCGTTGCTAAGCCGCCCGGCTTCAGCCGGGATGCTCCCTCAACTCGTTTTCCGACACATCAGTTATTTTTTTGACGGATTCAATCGCCTGCGGCACTTGGGTGCGCGCCTGCAATCGGTCCGTCACTGCATTCATAGGGCTCGACGGACGCCAAAGACAAACCGCCGCACTCTCCGCGAGGCGCAGAGTGAGCCGATGCCGTTGCCGTGCAACGACTTGCGCCGCACACCTTTCTTCGCGAGACACCTGCGACATCCGGCAACAACCGCTTCACGCAGCAGCGCGGAGCGGCGCTGCTGTTCGTGGTGGCGCAAGCTTGAAGAGTGCGAAGAGATCCTCCTGCGTCAGGCCGCTGGCGGCCGGAGCTTCCGCCTGCGAGAGGATCAGTTCGGAAAGATCGCGCTTCCGCCTGAGAACCTCGTCGATTCGCTCCTCGATCGTATTCGCCAAGAGAAACCTCGTGACCGTCACGGCACCGACCGCCCCAATGCGGTGGGCCCGATTGATCGCCTGGTCCTCAACGGCTGGATTCCACCAGCGGTCGAAGAGAAACACATACTCCGAAAATTGGAGATTCAGTCCCACCGCGCCCGCACCATACGAAAGCAGCATGACGGAGTGCTTCTTTTCGTGCTTAAACTGCCGGATCGCCTCGTCGCGGGCTGCTGTCGACATCCCGCCGTGGTATTCAAGCGCCCCAAACCGGGCGAGCTTGCCACGGAGCCGGCCGAGCGTCTGCACCCACTGGCTGAAAATAATCGACTTTTTGCCACTGGATTGGATCTCCTCAAGGTCGGCCTCCAGGCAGTCGAGCTTCGCGCTCTCACCCGTAAACGTGTCGAAGTTGCAGATCTGCTTGAGCCGCAGCACGAGTTCAAACACGTTTTGGATCGTCGCCTCCTCACCGAGCGCAGCGAGCCGCAGCACCCCCTCCTCTTCAGCGCGGCGGTAGGTCTCCCGCTGCTCGCCCGAGAGTTCGATCCGCTCGTCGCGGTTGAGCCGGGGCGGCATGTCCTTGAGTACCTTGGCTTTGGTGCGGCGGAGCACGTGGTCAGACACGGCCGCCCCCATCGCCTTCGGCGTCATACGGTCGCTGAGTTGACCGGGCGCCACAAATTCAAAGAGGCCCACCAGGTCATCGGCGCTGTTCTCAACGGGCGTGCCAGTCAGCGCCCAACTGCGGCGTCTCGAGAGCGCCCGCACTGCCTCGCTCGTCTGACTCGAGCGGTTTTTGATCCGCTGCGCCTCGTCGAGCACGACTAAGTCAAACGAGAGGCCGAGTTCGGCGACAAGCTCCCGGTCGCGGACGAGCACCTCGTAGTTGGCCACCTTCACCGGCACGTCGGCGAGCTGCCACTGCCAGCGGCGCCGGGGCTGATCCCCCTCGATCACTGCCACCAGAACCTCCGGCGCCCAATCGGCCAGCTCGCGGGTCCAGTTGGAGACGAGTCCCTTCGGACAGACCACCAGCACCCGCCGTGCGTCTCCCGTCCGCAGCAGCAGCCGAATCGACGAGATAGCCTGCATAGACTTGCCGAGGCCCATCTCGTCGGCGAGCACCGCGGCATGCCGCGGTATGAGAAATGCCATGCCGTCGAGCTGGAACGGGAATGGCGGCCGGGGAAATTCGAGGCGGCTGGTCTGGAGCGTTGTCTCCAAGTCGGGCTGGAGCAGATAGAAGAACCGCTCTGAGAGTTTGACGACATCGGCCGGCGGAGCAACGCGAGTGCGTTTTGGCATGCCAGGCAGAGGGAGGCTGGGGTCGCCGGCCTCAATCACGATTTCCTGATCAGCCACCGCCGTGAGCTCCGCTGCCACAGTGGGCAGAGCGAGGCTGGGATCCTTGCTGACCGGTCGCGAGGCGATCGACTGCGTGACCGGCTGCTGAAACCGAAAGCTCCGCACGACGGGCCGGGTGTCGAGGAGGCTGACTCTCGTCACCGTGGGTGGACGGGAGTCGAGCGGAAACCGCAGCGATTGGGGCCGCGCGATCCGTGGCTCCACGCGGTCCGTGACCGTGATACACGGCAACACGAAGTCTGCCCTGCGCCACGAGTGCACCGGCGTGACCGACGCGACCGGCGCGAAGTCTGCTGCCACTAGAATCCCCCTCGCCTCATGACCTAAAACTACGCTGCCAGCGGTCAGTGCCGCTGGGCCTCGTCGATCGCCGCGCGGATCCGTTCAAAGGGCTCACAGAGATCGACCGCCGCCGCGAGTTCTGCGAGCTTCTCCCGCAGCTTTTCCTCACCGTCTGCATCGCTGGGATGTGGGCTCACGTTCGCATTGCCCAATGGAAACCTGCCCGCGCTGATCACGGCCGTCGTCGCGGCCTCGCCCTGCACCAGAGCCACTGGGAGCGTGGTATAGCTCCGCACGTGCAGCATCGCATCGAGATCGGTGAGCACCACCTCCGGTGTCACGGTTCCCTCGGCCAGAAGCGTGCCGCCGATCTGCTGGCCATGCAGGTGCGCCCTCAGCGTTGATCCGAACAGAATCTGCTGTGCCCTCGACACCTTTACAGGCGCTGTGCAGTGGAATTCAAGCGGCCGCCCCAGCGAGTCAACCAGCAGGTAGCCGCCGAAGACACCGTGCGATCCCGATTCTACCGCCGTGAGAAACCCAAAGGCCCGCAGCCCGGAAGCTATTGGGCCCGGTGACCCCGCTGTTTTCTGCTCCATGCTGCGTTCGACTCCTCCCACCGATGTTGGCAGACCGCTTCCTGCGACCGCCCTCTTTGATCCATCCATCGGGCATCCCTTCCGGCCACTTGAGCGATGGCAGCGAGGCCCACCCGCTTCCCATCCGGCCCGGGCCCCATACGCAAGCTGGGAAAACCCTGACGGGCACCCCAAAAAAACCCAGCCACGTGGAAAAGAAGCTTCAGTCTGTCTATTATAAAAATAACTGTCCTTTTCCATCGCGAGTGCATTCATGAATCACGTTCCGCCGGTGTGTACGCAACTCGATATCTCCGCCTCTACGATCAACACTACCGTCGCCGCCCCGCTCCCCACGGCCGACGCCGCGGAGACCAGCCGGCTGCTCCGGGATATGGTTACCCTCCAGAGTCGCTCCTGCGAACTGCTCGCCGAACTGGTGAATCAAGTCTCGCTCCAGCAGCGGCAGCGGAATGCCGAACTCAGGGCATGGAAAGAGGCCAACCCAGAGTTGGCCTCTGCGTGCCGTCAGGCAGCCGAGTCGCTGTCAAAGGTGCATACCGAGTTTCTCTCAAATATCGCCAACGAGGCCGCTGAAAACGCCGAAAGCTTCGCTGACAGCGAATATGCCCTCGGTGATTTTCTGGATCGCTACGGGCCCCGGATGGCCCATTTCAACGGCGTCCTCCAACTGCTCACCCAGCTCGGTGCGGTGCCGCCGCAACCGCCCACCGAGAAGCCAGCCTAAGGCTGAGCTCAGCGCTGCGACCGCGCCTCTGCCACCACTCACCTCATCTCTTCATCCAGAACTTATTCATGAGCGCTTCTGTAACCTCTCCCGTCGCCGACAAGCCACCCGTCTTCCAGGTCGCCGATGGGGTAGCCGTCGCCAAGGCCCGCGAGCAACTCGATGCCCACACCGTGGAGATGATGGCCTGGCACTTCCATCCCTCGACCGGCTGTCCGTTCTGGCTCGATTACGAAAAGTCGCTGAAGTTTGATCCGCGCAAAGATGTGAAGTGCTACGACGACCTCAAGAAGTTTCCGCCCTTTGAAGATGAGTGGCTTCGCGGCGGCCCGGTCCGCCGCTGGGTGCCGCAGGGCATGGCCGACAAGCCGATGTTTGTCTTCGAGACCGGCGGCACAACGGGCGTACCGAAGTCACGCGTCAATCACCGCGACTTTCGCACCGACTACGAAATGTTTAGCGACACGCTTCCCGAGGAGTATTTTCCGCGGGGGGCCAACTGGCTGATGCTCGGCCCCAGCGGACCGCGTCGGCTACGGCTCTCGATCGAACATCTCGCCCAGCATCGCGGCGGCATTTGCTTCTGCGTCGATCTCGATCCTCGCTGGGTGATCAAGCTCATTCAAAAGGGCTGGATGGAGCACCTCGAGGCCTATAAGCAACACTGTATCGACCAGGCGATCACGATCCTGGAGGCCGGGCACGACATCCGCTGTCTCTTTACCACTCCTAAGTTGCTTGAGTCACTGGCCCTCGCTCTGGAGAAGAAGGGCACCACACTCCGCAAGGCGGGCATCACCGGGATCTTCTCGGGCGGCACGGAATTCACGCCGCAGTGGACGAGGTTTGCAGTGGAAGAACTGCTCGACGGCGCCTACATGACCCCCACCTACGGCAACACGCTCATGGGCCTGGCCGCCTCCCGGCCAGTCGTGCCCGCCGATGGCTACACGATCGCCTACTACGCGCCGCAACCGCGGGCCGTGATTGAGGTGGTCGACTTCGACAACACAAACGAAGTCGTTCCCTACGGCGGCACCGGCCGCGTCCGCCTCACGACGCTCACGCAAGAAACGTTCATTCCGGGCTTTCTGGAGCGCGACGAGGGGGAGCGAGAGTTGCCCTACGTAAAATATCCCTGGGACGGCATCAGCGGCGTGCGACCGTTCCGCGCCCTGGCCGCCACGACCACAGTTGGCGTCTACTGACTTCACGCAAAACACGGCATCGTACCGTTTTTGCTGAGCCGGCCTCCGCCGGCTGGTACGACTATGATAGTGGCGGAATCGCCCCACCAAACGCTCCACGAGGGTCCTCTTCATGCTTCTCTCCCCGCTGCGGTTCGGCAAGCCCTATGAGTCTCTCGAACGTCAGACACTCGTTCACTTCCTGACCGGCGAACCGGTGGCCGAAGTGGGTCAGGTCGGAGCCGCGATCGTCGGTCGCGACATGCAGAAGGCGGGGCAGGCTCGGGCGGCGCTCCTTGCCATTGATCCCGAAGAGATCGTGGAGCGGCTTCAGGCCGCGGGCAATCTCTATGCCCATGGCACGCTCACCGTTGGCGACACAAAGCAGTCGGCCGACGATTTTGTCAAGCAACAGTCGGCCACTACCGGCCTGCCTGAATCGCTCTGCCGGGCCAACATGCAGAAAAATATGTTCGTGCTGGCGAATATGGACCGTATGCTCGATGCGCTCTCCCGTGGGCTGCCCCCTGAGATCCTCTGGAAGGGCTATGGCCGAGAGCACCGCGGCGTGATCGTAAGCTACCAGGCCCAGTCGCCGGTGCTCGGACTTGTGCTGCCAAGTAATTCACCAGGCGTGCATACGCTCTGGCTTCCGGTAATCGCCTTGGGCGTGGGGCTCGTCATGAAGCCGGGCAGTCAGGAGCCTTGGACTCCCTACCGCATGGCGGCCGCCATGATGGAGGCGGGCATCCCGCCGGAGGCGATCTGCCTCTATCCCGGTGCGACCGACGTCGGGGCTGGGATTCTTTCGGCCTGCCGTCGGAGCATGATCTTCGGCAGCGCAAAGACAGTCGAGCAGTATCGGGCTAATCCCGGCGTGCAGGTGCATGGGCCGGGCTTTTCAAAGCTCATTCTCGGTGATGACTGCGTCGATGACTGGGATCGCTACATCGACGTGATCGCCGAAAGCGTGGCGGTCAACAGTGGACGTGGCTGCATCAATGCCTCGGCGGTCTACGCCAGCCGGCACACGAAGGAAATCGCCGCCGCCCTCGCAGAACGGCTCGGCCCGATCGACGTCAAGCCGCCCGAAGATCCCGACGCCA
The DNA here is from genome assembly GCA_037129495.1 of Planctomycetota bacterium. Lineage (GTDB taxonomy): Bacteria > Planctomycetota > Planctomycetia > Pirellulales > UBA1268 > CAMCQY01. The sequence continues at coordinate 6,687 of JBAXUW010000024.1, forward strand.
AACTCGCCGCCTTCACAATCCCGGGCGCCGCCAAAGCGACCTGGGGCCAGATCGAGGCGGGCCTCAAGGCCCCTGGCGTGACCCACGCGACTGCGGCCTACGGTGATCGGTTTGTGGAGGGGGAGCGGTGCGGCTGGCTCCGCCCGGTGGTGGTCCACTGCAACTCACCAGAGTCTGAGATCGCCAAGGCCGAATACATGTTTCCGTTTGTCAGCGTGGTCGAGTGCCCGCAGGCAAAGATGCTCCAGTCTATCGGTCCCACGCTCGTCTGCACGGCGCTCACCGACGATCCTGTGTTTACGTCGCAACTCATCGATTGCACCGCGATCGACCGGCTCAACTTCGGACCGATTCCGACGACGAAGCTCGACTGGCTCCAGCCGCACGAGGGCAACATCATCGACTTCCTGTACCGGTCGCGAGCCCTGCAGATGCCGGCAGAAAATGCGGCCATCAGCCACTCAAAAGTGGAACACGCCGTTGTTTGAATTCCGCGCCGCCACTCGACTGGTGGTCAGCGCCGGCTCGATTGATCGACTGGGAACTCTGGCCCGCGAACTGCGGGCGACGCGAGTGCTGATCACAAGCGATCCCGGGATCGTGCGGGCTGGCCACACGGCCGCGGGGCTCTTGTCGCTCGCAGCGGCCGGCCTAGCCACAGCGGTCTTCGAAGAGTTTGGCGAAAACCCCACGACCACGCAGGTCGAGGCCGGCACGGCGGTGGCCCGTGATTTTGGGCCCGACCTGCTCGTCGGCCTGGGTGGCGGCAGCTCGATGGACTGCGCCAAGGGGATTAATCTCCTCCTGTCGTGCGGTGGCAGGATGCAGGATTACCACGGCCGCGGCAAAGCAACGGGCCCGCTGCTCCCCTCGATCGCGGTGCCGACAACGGCCGGCACTGGCAGTGAGATGCAATCGTTTGCCCTGATCACGGATGCCGCAACCGGGATGAAGATGGCCTGCGGCGATCCCCGGGCCGCGTTCCGCATCGCCATTCTCGACGTCAGCCTCACGCTCACCCAACCCGTGCGCGTCGCCGCCCTCACCGGCATCGATGCCGCGTCGCATGCTGCCGAAAGCCACGTTAGCCGGGCCGCCACGCCCGCCTCGCGAATCTTCTCGCGGGAAGCCTGGCGACTGCTCGCGAGAAACCTGCCGCGGGTATTGGCTGATGGCGGTGATGTTGCCGCCCGCGAGGCTGTGCAACTCGGCGCCGCCTGGGCGGGCCTAGCGATCGAAAATGCCATGCTCGGCGCGGCCCACGCCTTAGCCAACCCGCTCACAGCCACGCACCATGTTGTGCATGGGCAGGCTGTGGGACTCATGCTGCCGCACGTGGTGCGATTTAATGCTCCGGCTTGCGGCGACCGCTATGCCGAACTCGCCCAAGATCTCGACGATGCTGCTGGAGGCATGCCCGCGGCCGAACGCATTGCCGACTGGATCACCAGTCTGGTCAGAGGAGCGGACCTGGCCACGTCGCTGACTGACTTAGGCATCGATCGGCCCGATATCCCAGCCCTGGCCGCGGCCGCCGCCACTCAGTGGACCGGAGGCTTTAACCCCCGGCCGGTGACCGCCACCGAACTCGCCGCCCTCTACGAGGCCGCGAGATGAGGCCTCTTCTGACGACCGCCCTGTTCCTACGCATGCTCGTCGTGCTTGTCATGCTTGTCATGCTTGTCATGCCGCCCGTAGCCGGGGCGGTCGAACCGGCCTTCGACATCGCGCCGGCCGAGGCCTGGCCAATGGGCCGCGGGTCTCTTGCCGGCACCGGCCGTTCGGCGGCGACACTCCACCTACCGCTTACCAAACGTTGGCAGCGCTCGTTTGAGAAGACGGCCTTCGGCGTTGTGCCGGTGATCGCCGCCAACGGCACGATTTATCTGGGCGACCTCGACGGCACGTTTCATGCCCTCGCCCTCGACTCCGGCGTGACGAAGTGGACATTCAAGGCCGAGGCGGCGGGTTTTTCCTCGAGTGCTGCCATCTCGCCCGATCCCTCGATTCCACTCGTCGTGGTGGGCGATGACACGGGCGTGGTTCGCGGGTTTGACAGCGAAACCGGCAACGTGAGGTGGGAATACGAGACCGACGGAGAAATCTCCGGCGGCCCCTCAATTATCCCCGGCATCCCCGGCATCCCCGGCGGCGTGAATGGCATTTCACGGGTGCTCGTCGGTTCACAAGATGCCTCGCTCTCTGCCTTAGACCTCGCCGACGGCAGCCTGCTCTGGAAGCATTCGATCGCCGACCAGATTCGCTGTTCGCCGACAGTGGCCCACACAGCAGCCGGCGACCGTGTTTTTCTCGCCGGCTGCGACGGTAAGTTGCATGTGATCGATGCGACCAGCGGCGCGGAGCAGGCGGCAGTGCCGATCGACGGCCCGACCGGTACGACGCCGGCGGCGGCGGGCGACCGGGTCTTTTTTGGCACCGAAGGCGGGACGTTTTTTGCAATCGACTTTCTCAAGGCCGAGATCGCCTGGCGGGCGCAGGCGGCGACACAGGGGCAGTCGTACCGCTCAAGCGCGGCAATTACAGATGAGCTCGTGATCGTGGGTTCCCGCGGCAAAGCAGTTGAGGCGTTTTCACGAGTCGACGGCCTGCGAAAATGGCGGCATCCGATGCGGGGCAAGGTCGATGCCTCGCCGATCGTGGCGCTCGCCGCTGACGGCCGGCCGCTGGCGATCGTCGCCGACGCAGCCGGAAAAATCGCCGTGCTCGACGCGGCAACGGGCGAACCTCAGTGGGAATTCGACGCCGGCGGCGGCTTCTCCGGCGGGGCGGCCGTGGCGGCAGGCCACGTCGTCATCGCCTCAGACGACGGCACCGTCTGGTGCTTTCAATCTCTGTCTCGTTGATCATGACACCTCATTGCCTGACGCCTCATCGATACTATGGCTGCAGACAGCGATCCAAGCCGTATGAAGTCCGAGATGAATTCTGAGCCTCGAGAGCCAGCGCCGGCATTTGACGCGGAGCGATTCCGCCAAGAGGGCCGCTGCGTTGTCGATTGGATTGCCGACTACTGGCAGTCGCTGGCGGAGAAACCGGTTCAGTCGCTGGTCGAGCCGGGCTGGGTACGGTCGCAGTTGCCGCCACATGCCCCCGAGCAGCCCGAGTCGCTCGCCGCCGTGCTGGACGATCTCGACCGTGTGGTCATGCCGGGCCTGACCCACTGGCAGCATCCGGGTTTCTTCGCCTACTTCCCCGCCAGTGCCAGCGGTCCATCAATCCTGGGCGAGCTGCTCGCCGCCGGCCTCGGCGTGCAAGGAATGCTCTGGGCCACGTCTCCGGCCTGCACTGAACTAGAGACCCACGTACTCGACTGGCTCCGTGAACTGCTCGGCCTGCCCGAGCGGTTTGCTAGCTTCGGCGCCGGCGGTGGCGTGATCCAAGACTCAGCCTCCAGCGGCCTGCTCTGTGCGGTCGTTGCCGCCCGCGACAGAGTCGTGGGCGACGATCCGCACCCCCGACCGCTCGTTGCCTATACGAGTGTTGCCGCGCACTCGAGCGTCGAGAAGGGGCTCGGCATTGCGGGTATCGGCCGGCAGCATCTGCGAAAAATCGCCACGGATGTCCGGGGACGCATGGATGCCGATGCGCTGGCTGCCGCGATGGATGCCGATGCACTGGCGGGAAAGATCCCTTTCTTCGTGGCCGCCACAGTCGGTACGACGGCCTCGGGAGCATTTGATCCGGTGCCCGCGATCGCGGCGGCCGCGCGGCGGCATGCCGCTTGGCTGCATGTAGACGCCGCCTGGGCCGGGGCGGCGGCCATCTGCCCAGAATTTCGCGACTCCATTCTCGCGGGTGCAGGCTCAGCGGACAGCTGGGGCTTCAATCCACACAAGTGGCTGCTCGTCAATTTCGATTGCCACACGCTCTGGGTGGCTGACCGCGGTCCGCTCATCCGGGCCCTCTCCATGAAGCCCGACTACCTCCGCAATGCCGCCTCAGAGAGCGGTGCCGTCATCGACTACAGCGACTGGCAGGTGCCACTCGGTCGCCGCTTTCGGGCCCTCAAGCTGTGGATGACGCTCCGCATGATCGGTGCGGATGCCCTGCGGCAGCGGATCCGCGACCATGTTGCTTGGGCCGCCGCCTTCGCCGAGTGGGTGCGGAACGACCCCCGGTTCGACCTCCTCAGCCCGCCCTCGCTCAGCCTCGTCTGCTTCGCGCCGCGGGCCGGCGACGATGCAGCCACCGCCCTGCTCGACCGAGTCAACGCGGGCGGCAGGGTGTTTTTAAGCAGCGGCTTGGTGGCCGGTCGAAGGGCCCTGAGGCTGGCCATCGGCGGCCCGCTCACCCGTCGGGAAGACGTGGAAACTGCCTGGCAGGAACTCACCAAACTGGTTTGACCGGCGGGCTACCGGACCAGAAAAACGGTCAGAATCGATTTTCCTTCATTTTCTAAGGCATTTCCGCCGAAGTTTGAAAAGATCGGGGTTTTGGGGATTGGGGGCGAACCAATTCCTCAGGCGACCCGTATTACTGGTTGCGACCTGGTTAGAGACGGCTACAGTTCGGTAGCCGAATCGGGCGAGGAGTAAAAAAATGGCACGTAAAGATTCTCTTTTAAACCTCCGAGTGATCTTGGTTCGCCGTCGTGATGCCCTTCGCAGCGCCTTAGCGGGTGACCTTTCTCTGCTGAAAGAACTGCGCAGTGAGTCCCCCGGCGACGTTATCGACGCAGCCTACGACTCGGCTCAGGATGAGATTAGCTCGCAACTCGCCGAGGTGGAGAGCCGCGAACTGGCGCAGATCGAAAACGCCTTGGAGCGCATGCGGGCCGGGAAGTATGGCTCCTGCGAGTATTGCGGTGGCAAAATCCCCCTGGCCCGGCTCAACGCCCTCCCCTACGCGACCATGTGCATCGAATGCCAGCGCGAGCTGGAACGATCCGGCTCCGCGGGCCTGTCGTTGCCGGAAGAACGCGGGCAACAGGGCGAAGAAATCGTCATGGGCGACCTTGAGTTCTGATCACGCCGGGCAGTTGCGGTATGCTCTTCCTCGAGCGACCGATCTGCCGATGGATCACGGCCCAAGAGCGAGTGTTCCATGATGCCAGCTGAGATGCCAGTAGACAGCAGCGTGCGTAGACCTTTCATCCTTCTGGTGATCGCAATCGCGATCGCTATCCGGATGACAGGAGCCCCTATTTCCACAGTCTGGGGTGAGGAACCGCCGGTCAGGCTGGCGCCGATTGAGCGGCCGGCGGCCGGCAGCGGTGGCCGAGTCGATCCAATGCGGCCGGCTCGGCTTTCCTTGGCGGAGCGAGACAAACTCTACGATCAGGTATCGCGGGATGCCGAAGCGCTTGAGCGGCAGGGCGCTCAACTTCGCCGGCTCACGCAGTTGCTCCGCCCCACGGTCGTTCACATCGATGCCAAGAAGCCGGCCCTGCGGCCCAAAAATGGCAAGGCGAGTGAGGACGAAGCAGGCTCGGGCGTCATCGCGCTTGTTTCAACGCGAACCGTGGTGATCACCAACCGGCATGTCATCAACCGAGCCGAACTCGACAACATCACGATCCGCCTCGATGACGGCCGGGAGATCCGTCCGATCCGGCTCTGGTCTGACCCCGGCACCGACATCGCGGTGCTGGATATCGAGGAGCCGGAAATCGAAACCGCCCGGCTCGCCAGTGGCGATTCGCTGCAGATCGGTGACACGGTGCTGGCGATCGGCAGCCCGTTCGGCCTGTCGCACTCCGTCACACTCGGCATTGTGTCGGCCAAGGGCCGCCGTGATCTCGAACTCGGCGAAGAGGGGGTGAAATTTCAAGACTTCATCCAGACTGACGCCGCCATTAATCCTGGCAACAGTGGCGGTCCGCTGGTGAACCTCCGCGGCGAGGTCGTTGGTCTGAACACGGCGATCGCCAGCAATTCAGGAGGCAGCGAGGGGATCGGTTTCGCGATTCCGATCTCAATGGTGATGTTTGTGACCCGCCAACTCGTGGAAACCGGCTCAGTGTCGCGTGCCTATCTCGGCGTCACACTCGACCGGGCCTTTACACAGAAAGCCGCGCACCGGCTCGGCATGGTGCGGGCCGTTGGGGCGCATGTGTCGGCAGTCACGAAGGGATCACCGGCCAACGTTGCCAGCATTCAGGCCGACGACGTTATCCTGGAAGTAGACGGAGTGGCGATCGAGGACGACAACCATCTCGTCAGTCTTGTCAGCGTTACTCCTACCAACCGCACGGTGACGCTCGTCGTGTTTCGCAGCGGTGAGCGGATCACGCTCAAACTGCCCGTAGCCAGCCGCGAGCAGTTTGAAGGGCAGTGACTGCGCTCCCCCGTGGGATCCATTTTCCAACTTGTCCTTAGCTCGCGTCGCGGCTCACGTCGCGGCGGCGGCAGTAGCGAGGCTGCGAAGAATACAGTCCTTCACGGCCGCGACGTCAGAGTTGATGAAGAGATCGGTATTGGGCCGCTGCTGGCGGATCTGCCGGCGGTCAACCACCAGCATGCCGGCCGTGAGTTCGCCTGCCGTCTCAACATCGGCCACAATCGCGACGCGCTCAAAGAGTTCGGGGTTCGTTGCCGCCACCAGCGCCACGACATCATGCAGCCAAATCCCCTCGCTGCCCAGCAGCTGGCGGTGGGCCCGAAACGCATGTGGCAGCATTCGACGCAAGAGCAGGCCAGCCCGCGAGCCTTCGTCCGGCAACTGTGAGAGGAAGTCAAACTCCAGCATGATCTGGCTGGAGGTCTCCAGTGGCACGAGCGACTTGGGGAGCGGCTCGCGGACCACGTGCCGGGCCGCCGCCGGATCGCAGTAGAAGTTGAGGTCGGCAACGGCCGTCACATTACCGGCGGCATTCGCAGTGCCGCCGGAGATGATCACGCGTTCGATGATCTCGGCGATTGCGGGATCCCGCCTGAGGAGTCGGGAAAGATTGGTGAGCGGGCCCAGCGCGATAATCGTGACCTCACGCGGGTTCGCCCGAATGACCTCCCACATCACCTTCTCTGCCACGTGCCCTCCGTGGAGCTGGGCCCGCGGGAGATCAATGCCGCCTAGGCCATCGGTGCCGTGCATATTAAACGGCTTCTCGGGCAGCCCCGTGTCGGTCGGGGCGATGCCGATTCGCGGCAGCCGCGGCGGATCGAGATAGGCCACAATCGCTTGCAGGTTGCCGGTGGCCTGTTCCGGCAAAACATTCCCACCGGCTGCCGTAACGGCCAGCACCTCGAGCCGCGGATCAAACAGTGCCATGGTCAGGGCCACGGCATCATCGATCCCCGGATCCACATCCAGAATCACCTTACGAGGCACGGCTGCAGGCTCCTCTTTTCCGGTCTGTCTGTTCGGGCGCATCAGGCCGGTCAGAACAAGCTGAATGCTACGGCCACCGCGGAATGGTAGCCTAATCTTGTCACCATGACCGTACAGAAGCCCAAGTCCTGGCGAGATTTCGATGCCCCTCCCGAGAGACACCCCCGACATTGCCTCGTCTCTCGGCCGCCTGCGGCAAGGCTTGCATGCCGGCCGCGACGAGACCCGCCAGCTCGTCGACGGCGTGCTGGCTGGGTCTGTGGACCTCGATGCCTTCGGCCTGTGGCTGGTGGCACTGGCCGATCTTGGCGAATCAGCCGACGAAATCGCCGGCGTGGCGGAGGCCCTCCGCAGCCGGATGCTCCCGGTTCATACCACCCACCCAATCGTGGCCGATACCTGCGGCACCGGTGGCGACGGCTCGGGCTCGTTCAACATTTCAACCGCAGCGGCACTGGTCGCGGCGGCGGCCGGCCTGCCGGTCGCGAAACACGGCAACCGTGCAGTGACCAGCCGCACCGGCTCGGCCGACGTGCTCGAGCAGCTCGGCATGCCGGTCGGAGTGCCACCGGAAACGGCTGCCCGCATGCTCGACGCCCACGGCTTCTGCTTCTGCCTCGCGCCGGTGCATCATCCAGCCATGGCCCGCGTAGGACCGCTGCGTCGGTCGCTCGGTCGGCCCACCGTCTTCAATCTCGTCGGGCCGCTCTGCAATCCGGCCGGAGCGGGCGTGCAGGTGATCGGCGTCGGCCGGCCTACCGCGCGGGAACCGCTGGCCCAGGCGGCGCTGCTGCTGGCAGCGAAGCGGGTGCTTGTCGTATCGGGTCACATCGGTGCCGCCACCACGGCCTTCGATGAGATTAGCCTCTTTGGCCCCACGGACGTCATCGACGTCTCAACCGCAGGAACGACCCGCATGCGTTGGACGCCCGAGGATTTTGGAATCGCGACCCAGCCCGTAGAACACCTTCGGGAGTTGGCGGTCGACGGGCCCACGGAGAGCGCAGCCGCCATCCGCAGCGTGCTCGCTGGAACGCCTGGCCCGCGTCGCGACGTTGTCGTGCTGAATGCCGCCGCGGTGCTCTGGGCGGCAGGACGGGCCAGCGACCTGCCAGCAGCACGGGCTCTCGCCGAGGCCGCGATCGATTCCGGCGCCGCCACGCAACTCCTTGAAAAAGGTGGCAGCCACCAAATCTAGGCAGATTCGGTGCCAGGCACCGTTTTTAGAGCGGCAGCGAAAGGCCGTCGTAGGCGAGTTCAACGCCGGCGGGCAGCGTGGCTTCGATAGCGGCGTGCTCCACCTCATGCGACATATGGACCAACAGCGTGCGGCGGGCGTTTACCCGGGCTGCCACGGCGAGCGCCTCCGGCAAGCTGAAGTGGGTTGGGTGAGGCGTTGGCCGGAGACAGTCGAGAATCAGCGTGTCAACGCCCGCCAACTTCGGCCAGGTATCGTCGGGAATAGAGTTTGTGTCGGTGCAGTAGGCAAGGTTTCCGAAGCGAAAGCCGAGGACAGCAAACGGACCGTGGTTGAGCCGCAGCGGCACGACCCGCTCCCCGAGCACCTCAAAAGGCTCGAGTCCGATTCGCTCAAATACTACTTTTGGCACACCGCCACCCGCCGGTGGCCCGGCCGCAAAGGCGTAGTCGAAGGCAGTGCGGATTCGCTTCTCGACGCGCTCCTCGCAGAAGAGCGGCAGCGAACGGCCGGATGCGAAACAGATCGGTCGGATGTCGTCGAGGCCGTAGACGTGGTCGACATGATCATGCGTGTAGAGAAGAGCATCGACCCGCTCGATGCGTTCGCGAAGCAGTTGGGTACGGAGGTCGGGAGTCGTATCGATGAGCAGCACGCCGTCAGGAAGACCGAGGATGACGCTCGTACGGGTGCGGTTGTCGCGTGGATCCCCGCTCCGGCAGGTCACGCACCCGCAGCCCACGACCGGCACTCCCATGCTCGTGCCGGTGCCAAGAAACAACAGCCGGTCGGCCACGTTTGCAAATGCTTTCGGCGTGCTCGTCATTGATGCCATCCTGTCGGCTCGTGGAGGGGGCTTCCTGGAGGCGATTCCGGCGGCTCCCACAGCAACGTACTATGACGCCTATTCCCTCCGAGTGCTGTACCAAACCTGACTGGATTGCGGCAGCATACCGGCAGATCGGCCCGTCAATCCAGTCAGCCAGCCACCGGGTCGCCTTGACCCATGCGGTAGAAGACCGCGACAATAAAGCAAAGGATATTTATTCGCCATGCAACAGCTTGAACGCCTCTGGGACGGTTTCTCAAACATTGCTGCCGGAGCCGGTTCTCGGCTGGAACGGTTCATCACCGGGCTGTTTGGGTCGTCCAATGCCCGGTATCTGCGGCGGTTGGAGCCCCGGATCGAAGCGATCAACTCCCTGGAGCCCAAATACCTTGCCATGTCCGCAGCCGAACTCTGCGGCCAGACTGCGGAGTTTCGGCGCCGGCTCGCCGGCGGGGAGACGCTCGACGACATCCTCGTCGAGGCTTTTGCCGTCTGCCGCGAGGGGGGCAAGCGATTCCTCGGTATGCGGCACTACGACGTGCAACTGATCGGCGGCATGGTGCTCCACTCGGGGGCCATCGCCGAAATGATCACGGGTGAGGGCAAGACGCTCGTCGCGACGCTGCCAGCCTACTTAAACGCGCTGGAGGGTAAGGGGGTCCATGTTGTTACCGTCAACGACTACCTCGCCCGCCGTGATATGGAATGGATGGGGCCGCTCTACATCGGACTCGGCCTCACAGTAGGCACCATTCAGTCGGGCATGGATTCGGCGGAGCGCCAGGAGTCGTATGCCCGCGACATCACCTACGGCACCAACAATGAATTTGGCTTCGACTACCTCCGCGACAACATGCGGATGGCAGCGCGAGACGACAACCGCTTCCCCAAGCACATGCAGCAGAGCCAGGGGCCGCTCACGTTCGCAATCGTCGACGAGGTCGACAACATCCTCATCGACGAGGCTCGCACGCCGCTGATCATCTCCGGCCCGGCCCACGACGACGTCACAAAATACACCAAGGCCGACCAGATCGCCCGACAGCTCGTCGCCGAGCGACACTTTGAAGTCAAAGAGAAGGAACACACCGTCGCCCTCACCGAGGAGGGCGTGCGAACCGCTGAGAAGCTCGCCGGCGTCGAGAGCTTTTACACCGCCGGCAACATGGAGTGGCCACATCTTATCGACAACTCCCTCAAGGCCCACTTTCTTTACAAGCGCGATGTCAACTACGTCGTGCAGAACGGCGAGGTGGTGATCGTCGACGAGTTCACGGGCCGGCTCATGCCGGGCCGGCAGTGGTCTGACGGCCTGCACCAGTCGGTGGAGGCAAAGGAGGGGGTGAAGGTCAAGGAGGAGTCGCAGACCCTCGCCACCGTCACGCTCCAAAACTTCTTCAAGCTCTACAAGAAGGTCGGCGGCATGACCGGCACCGCCATGACTGAGGCGAACGAGTTTTGGAAGATCTACAAGCTCGATGTGATCGCCATTCCGCCTAACCGCGGCATGCGGCGGCTCAATCACCCCGACGTCATCTACCGCACTGAGCGGGAGAAGTGGATCGCAGTCGCCGAAGAACTGGAGCGGGTCCACCGCTGGGATACGCTGGCAATGACCGACGGCAGTTGGAAGATCGGCACGCTGCTCAAAACGGCTGACGGAAAGCACGAGTTTCAGCCTAAGGGCGAGCGGACCACCGAGAGTATCCCCGTAGCCAAGGTGAAAGAGGTCCAGCCGAAGGGCCTGCCAGTGCTCGTAGGCACCGTCTCGATCGAAAAGAGCGAGCACCTCTCCAACCTGCTCGAGAAGCGGGGCGTGGAGCATCAGGTCTTAAACGCCAAGCAGCACAAACGCGAGGCGGAGATCATCTCACAAGCGGGCCGCCTGAACGCCGTTACGATTGCCACCAACATGGCGGGCCGCGGCACCGACATTATCCTCGGCGGTAATCCCGACACGCTCGTGTGGGCGCAGCTGCAAGACAAATACTCCACCCGGCTCGACGTGCCCAAGGAGGAATGGGATGCACTCGTCACGGAGATTTCCGACCGCGAGCACATGAAGGAAGAGGGGGCGCTCGTCCGTACCATGGGCGGCCTGCAGATCATCGGCACGGAGCGGCACGAGGCGCGTCGGATCGACCTCCAACTCCGCGGCCGCTGCGGGCGTCAAGGCGACCCCGGCTCGAGCCGATTTTTCCTCTCGCTCGAAGATGACCTGATGCGGATCTTTGCCGGTGAGTGGGTAAAGAACGTGCTCACCAGGCTTGGCATGCAGGAAGGCGAGGCGATCGAGAGCCGGATGGTGACCCGTCGGGTGGAGGCCGCCCAAAAGAAGGTCGAAGAGCGGAACTTTGAGGTCCGCAAAAACCTGCTTGAATACGATGAGGTGATGGACGAGCAGCGGAAGCGGGTGTATGGCTTCCGGCAACGGATCCTCGACGGTGAGCCCTGCCGCGAGCTGATCCTCGATATGATCAGCCGGCAGATCGACCAAAACATCGGTACCTTCCTCGACCGCGACTACGGCCCGCAAACGTATGCGTCGTGGGCCTCGGGCCAGCTCTCCTGCGAACTCGACGGCAACGACTTCCGAGGCATGTCGCCGGAAGAGGCCCAGCAGCGGGCGGTGGACGAGGCGGTGCGGCAGTCGGAGGCACAGATTTTCGAGGCCGTCGAGGAAAACCTGCCTGCCAGCGAAGACGAGGCGGAGTGGAACTGGTCGGCGCTGGCGTCGTTTGCGACCACGCGGTGGAAGCTCTCGATCAATGACCGTGACCTCAAGCGGCTAGGCCGCGATAACGTCGCGGAATTCCTCCAGGAGCAAGCGCGAGAGGCGATCCTGAAGTTCGACCTGGCAGAGGGATCGCGGTTTCTGGATTCCGACTTCGGCCTGCGAAGCGCCTGCGGCTGGACGGAGTGGCGATTTGGAGTGCAACTTGATGCCCAAGAGCTCGCCGCGGTCGAGAAGAATGGTATCGATTCGCAGGCCTTCAAGCAGCTCGTCAGCCGCAAGGCCCGCGATGTCTACGCCCACCGCGAGGTCGAATACCCGGTGCTCGTAGGGCTCTCGCATTTCTCGGGTCGCGGCCCCGACGGCTCGCGACGACTCAACCGCGAGGAACTTCTCGCGTGGGCCCAGAAACGGTTTGATCCGTCCCTCACGCTCGACGATCTCGCGTCGCACGATCTCGATCAACTCAAGCAAGTGCTCGCGGCGGCCAGCCGGCGACGGCACGCGGCGGGAGACGAATCGCGTGACGAGATGAAGCGCATGGAGCGATCGGTGCTTCTGCAAATCCTTGACAACGCCTGGAAGGATCACCTCCTCGCGATGGACCATCTGCGGGCGAGCGTCGGCCTTCGCGGCTATGCACAGGTCGATCCGAAGGTGGAGTACAAGCGGGAGGGAATGCGGACGTTTGACCTGATGTGGAAGGGGATCGACGAACGCGTCACCGACATCGTCTACCGGATCGAGCAGGTCGAGGACGACGAGTTGCGGAGCACCTGGAAGGAAACCGCCGCGATCCATGCGGAGGCTACCCCTGCCACGCTGCCGTCCCCGGGCCAAACTGCTGGCGGTCTGCCGGAAACAGCGGAGGACACGCAGGGGTCGCAACCGCTCGAGCCGATTCGCAACCTCGGCCAGAAGGTCGGTCGCAACGACCCCTGTCCCTGCGGCAGCGGCAAGAAGTTTAAAAACTGCTGCGGTAAATCGAGCAGTGTGGCAGCGGGCTGACGTTCACCGACGAAGCTTCACGGCATGCACGGCCACGTAGTGGCCAGTGAGCCACCGCGTCGGCCACCGCTCCAGTCGCTCCCACGCCCGTAGGCTCCGCATGAAGGCCTGCTGCCAAGCGCGGCTGAGGCGGCCTACGGGCCCGGCCAATGCCACAGCGATTACCCGGGGACAGTGCATGACGGCGGTCGTTTCGACGACCTCGAAGCCGGCGGCTCGCACCGCCTTTCTAAGGGCCCGCGGCCCGAGCGTGAGACCCACCTGATAGGGCACGATGCCCAGTCGGCTGAGCGGCGTCAGGAGCGGCCCGTTGCGGAGCCAGCTCAACGGATGAACGGGGTTATCGAGCGTAAGGATAAGCCTGCCGCCGGGGCGAAGCACGCGACAGAGTTCAGCCAGCGCCCTGCAGCGTGGGAGCAGATGATGCTGGCATCCCGGCGGTCATGCGGTCTCGATACTGCCGGATATCCCACCGGCTCCTCGAGCACGGTGGCGCGGGGTCGAGGAATACGGTTATCTGCCCGATATCGTGGCCCGAGTCCGCCCCCACGCACTCGTGCCCATCGACACGCCCGCCACGCTGACCGCTGTCCGGCACCGCGACCGCATGGCCGGGGTGACGCGGATGAATCTTCCCCGACTCGATTCCTTCATGGCGGCCTACGATAAGCGACTCTGCCAGGCGGAGTGCCGCCGGCTCCACATTCCCGGGCCAGAGTCCGACACGCTCGACGAGGCGTTGGCACTCCTGCACCGCGGCCGTGGCGAAACCCAGGTCGTCGTCAAGCCTGATAGGGATTGCGGTGCGGGCCTTGGCGTGCAGTGTGTTCGTGAGCCGGCCGACCTCGCCCACTCCGTCGGCACCCGTCGCACAATTTTTGGTGGCGCGATGATTCAAGAATTTATTCCGGGCGACGTATCGCAGCAGCACATGGCACTCCTCCTCTGCTCGCCAGCGAGCAAGCTGATGGCCGCCTTCACCAGCCGCAAGCTCAGACAATGGCCCACGAGTGGCGGCACGACCACAGTCAGCGAAAGCACGGCGATGACGGGCATCGTCGAACAGATGCTGCCGTTCTTTGATCACTGGCGGTGGCGCGGCCCCGCCGAGGTCGACCTCAAGTTCGACCGCCGTGATGGGACATCCAAAGTGCTCGAAATCAATCCACGATTCCCCGGCTACCTGCGGTTCGTCAGGCATTGCGGCCTCGATCTGCCACTGCTGGCCGCGCTGCTCGCGCTCGAGCCAGGATCTGTTGCTGCCAGAGACTTTCCGGCCTCCGAGGTGGGGCAGAGGTTTTTCTGCCCGGACACCTCGGCACCTGCTGGACATGGCAACCCGCCAGAATGCTCCAGCGGTGGCGGAATGCCGCCGATATCACGGTGGCCCGCGTCGATCGGTTCTCGCCAGTCTGCTAGCCTTGGGCGACATGCTGCTCAACGTCCTCTATCTGCTGGCCTTCGTCGCTCTCCTGCCCTGGATGGCATGGCGGAAGCTCTCCGGCGGCCGGCCGGTGGCGGCCACCTGGAAGCGGTTCACTGGCTCGATCCCTTCCCTGCCCCGTCGTGCCGGCGTCTCACGGATCTGGCTGCATGGCGTGAGCGTCGGCGAAGTGCAGTTGCTGTCTGTCTTGGCGGCAGAACTAAAGCAGCAGGCCGATGAAGCTGGCCAGACCGTGGAGTGCGTCGCCTCCAGTTCCACGACCACTGGCCTGGATGTCGCCGCCAAACGATTCGGACCGGAACAGACCTTTCCCTGCCCGCTCGACTTCACGTGGGCGATCAACCGGACGTTCGACCGCATGCGTCCCGATCTCCTCGTGCTCGGTGAACTCGAACTCTGGCCCAATCTCCTCGCCTGCGCCCACGCCCGCGGTATTCCCGTTGTGGTGGCGAATGCCCGCATGAGCTCGCGAAGCGCCGCGGGTTACCGCCGCATCCGACCGCTCGTCAGGCGGATGCTCGCACACCTGAGCCTTGTCATCGCGCGATCGCAGGAGGATGCCGATCACTTCACGGCGCTCGGGGCCCGCAACATGACCGTGACCGGCTCCATGAAGTTTGACGGCGTGAAGGGAGATCGCGCTGCCCCGGACGTGCGGCGACTGCAGACGCTCGCGGGCATCGCAGACAACGAGATTGTCTTTCTCGCCGGCAGCACGCAGGCCCCCGAGGAGCAGTTGGCCGTCGACGCCTTCCGGGAGTTGGCCGTGGCGCATCCAAAGCTGCGACTGGTCATCGTGCCGCGGCACGTAGAACGGACTTCCGACATTGCCGCCCTGCTCGATCGCTCCGGGCTGCCGTGGCAACTGCGAAGCCGCTTGGGTAATTCTGCAGCGTCGCCAGCCGCGGCTTCGCAGCCGCGAATTCTGCTCGTCGACACCACCGGTGAATTGGGATCGTGGTGGGGCACTGCCCAGATCGCCTTTGTCGGTGGGAGCCTCGACGGCAAGCGGGGCGGCCAAAACATGCTTGAGCCCGCGGCCTACGGGGCGGCGGTCTCGTTTGGGCCACAGACCCGAAATTTTCGCGACGAGGTCCGCCGACTCTTGGCGGCCGACGCGGCGCTGGTCGTCGCCGACGGCCCAGCCCTCACAGCCTTTGTGCTGCGGTGCCTTCAAGAGCCGGGCTTCGCCACCTCCCTCGGGCGGCGGGCGGCGGATCTAGTCGCCTCCCAGCGGGGCTCGACGGCGACCACGGCAGCGGCCATCCTGAGATGTCTACCCGGGCAGCACGTCTAATTTTCGCGGTTGCCAAGGAGGTGCCGCCCTGCCAATAATCCTCACGTCGGTTTTTGCAAGCATTCTTCAACACTCGCGTGAGGCATCCGTCGTGGCAAAAGGTAAGTATCTGTTCACCAGTGAGTCGGTCAGCATGGGTCATCCGGACAAGTTGGCTGACCAGATTTCTGACGGCGTGCTCGATGCCTATCTTGCCCAAGATCCCCGGAGCCGCGTGGCCTGCGAGACAATGGTGACAACCGGTCTGGCGGTTATTGCCGGTGAGATCACGTCCCGCGGCACCATTGACTACCAGCAGGTCGTTCGTAATGTCATCCGTGAGGTCGGCTACACCGACGACGAAATGGGGATCGCCGCCGATACCTGCTCCGTGCTGGTGGCCGTGGGCAAGCAGAGCGGTGATATCGCCATGGGCGTCAACGAAGACGAGTCGACGGGCAAGGATATCGGCGCCGGGGATCAGGGCCTGATGTTCGGCTACGCCTGCAACGACACCCCCGAACTCATGCCGCTGCCGATTGCCCTCTCGCATCGGATTTTAAACAGACTCACCGAGGCTCGCCAAAAGAAGGAAGTCGATTGGCTGCGGCCCGACTCGAAGAGCCAGGTCACTATCGAGTATGACGGCAACAAGCCCGTTCGCGTCGACACAGTGGTGGTTTCCACGCAGCATGCCCCCCATGTCTCCAATGACGAGATTCAAAGCTTCATCATCAATAAGATCATTCAGCCACTGCTGCCGAAGGATCTCGATACCAGCAACATTACCTACCACATTAACCCTACCGGGCGGTTCGTGGTGGGCGGCCCGCACGGCGACTGCGGCCTCACTGGTCGAAAGATCATCGTTGACACCTACGGTGGCTGGGGCCGCCACGGCGGCGGCGCTTTCTCTGGGAAGGATCCGACGAAGGTTGACCGCAGCGCGGCCTACATGGCCCGCCACGTGGCGAAAAACATCGTTGCGTCTGGCTTGGCAGACCGCTGCGAAGTGCAACTTGCCTATGCCATTGGCGTGAGCGAACCGGTGAGCGTGTATGTCGATACCGAGGGCACCGGAAAGATTGATGACCAGCGACTCTGCGAACTGGCCCGCGAGTTTTTCCCGCTGACGCCCCGCGGGATCATCGACTATCTCGACCTGCGACGTCCGATCTACCGTCAGACCGCAGCCGGTGGTCACTTTGGCCGCCACGGCTTTTCTTGGGAGCAAACGGACCGGGCCAAGGATCTCGCCAGCGCGGCAAAGTCGGCAAAGGCCCTCGCCTGAGCCGATCATGCCCTCAGGCATGGTTGCAGAGGCACTCGCAGAGGCATGAGCTGAGGTACGAGCTGAGGCACTAGCTGAGGTACGAGCTGAGGTACGAGCTGAGGTACGAGCTGAGGTACTAACTGAGGTACTGGGAATCTCTGTGTTACACCGCTCACCAGCCATGAACGGATCGTC
>JBAXUW010000240.1:0-4800 GCA_037129495.1 Planctomycetota bacterium
GGAGGTTAGGGACGCGATAGCGGCGGTACAGCTCAAACGAACAGAGGGGGCATGGGGCTGGCTGTGGTCGATGTCGCGTCAACGCACCCTACCCCCCCTTAGGGGGTCTACGTGTACGTCATTCGTGTATGTCATTCGCGTGGCGGTCATCATCTCAACGCATCGTTGGCTGTTGAAGTTTGCAGCGGCCGCGGGAGCGTGTCTGGATGGCTGGTGTGGTGCTTGCCAGCGTCGCGCGCGGCTACTGCTGCACGCCTTCAAACGAGAGTTGTCTATCCTGCCAAACCGCATAACTCACGGGAAAAAAAACGATGTGCACAGTGTGCACACTTGGTGGCTCTAAATGGAAACTTTCTCCCGCGCGTATAGGAAATGGAAAACTTTCGGATTAGCGGCCTCAACTGTGCACACTGTGCACATCGGCCAACCGCAGCCCGATCCGCACCACCTTGAATCGGTACTCACCGCCAGTGGGCCGATCCCTAATGTGGCCCAGCCGGTCGAGCGTTTTGCCGAACTTGGATTGTGAGACGCCCTTGCCGTGCCCGGCCCTCTGGCACCAGTGCGTGTAGTCGTTGAACAGGTCGGTGGCCCCTGCCACTGCCGAGACATCGACGACGCAGGCATCGTCCATCCAGGCCCGTACGCTATCACTGTCTGCCCGATACGACGCTGTGGCCGCCGTGACGGCATCCGGTGGTTGTAGGCCAGTGGATCGCCAGTTCGTGTAGCCGGCCAACAGCCAGTTGAGGATGCCGCTACGCTCGGCCAGCAGCTCGGCCTCGACCTCCGCTCTGCCGCGCTTGGCGGCCCCGTCGAACGTGTGCAGCCACGGCACCAGCGTGACGCGACGCCATATGCCGTGGTCCGTTCCCTTGATGGCTGGCTTGTCGTTGACGGCCAGGTGGATGTGCCAGGTCGGCATGAAATTAAACGAGTTCTGGTACAGGTATCGACCGGTCATCGGATCCGATCCCGTGAGCGCCTTTACGGCCGCCTCCGACAGTCTCGCCCCGTCGTCGGCTTCCTGTGCGAATGCCAGCCGCTTCCCGGCCAGCTTGGCGGCGCCGATCTCCCGGTCCCCTTCGCCGCGTTTCGATAGCAGCACCTCGATGGGGGCAGGGCCGGCGTACGTGCCCATCACGCTGTTCAACACCGATAGCGCGGTGCCCTTGCCGTTGCTGCCCTCGCCCCAGTGCATCCATAGCCGCTGTTCACTCTGATCGGCCGACAGTGCCAGCCCGAACGATCGTTGCAGGAACTTTGCCAGTTGGTTGTCACCGCAGGTCACAGCGTCTACGAACGCCCGCCATTTCGGCGCCGATGCAGCGGAGTCGAAGTTCACCGGCGCGAGCTTGGTGAGCAAGGCGGCCGGATCGTGCGGCCGTAGCTCCAGCGTCCGTAGATCGAGGATGCCGTTGGCGACGTTCAGCGTGTCGGGGTCGGTGTCGAAGTCGGTCGATCTCGCCTCGACGTCTGGCTCCGACGCTGCGAGTGAAATGGCCGCGTCGATGGAGCGTCTGCTAGCCGCAGCTTGCACAAACCGAAACAGCGCGACGCCGGTTCGATCCGGCCCCCGTGAGATCATTTCCTGCCACAACTTGCTGGCGACGAGCTTGGCTACGCGCCGCATCTCCAGCGCCTTCGCGTCGTCCTCCCAGTGCGTCCCGGTCCACCGGACCCATATACCGCGGTCGATGACGTATCGCACACGCCCGGCGGCCTCGCACACGATCCTGCGGCCCAGGCCGACGTCCGTCATCGTCTCGGGTTTGCCCACGTTGGCGGCGCCGGATTCGGTGATCGCCACGGCCGTCGTCAGTGTCTCGGCCTCGACGGTTGGCTCGTCAGCCGTGACTTTCGCAGGCATCGCTTCCCGCTGCGATCGCTCCCGTAGCTCGAGGCCGTACGCCCGCACTGCGGCCTTGCGATCGTTCCCGTGCTCGAAGTACGTGAACAGGTCGAACGCATCCCCGAACTGAAAACCGCTGCGGCTGGTGCCACCCAGTTTGCAGCCCTTCGCCCAATCACTCATGCACACCCAGTGGCCGCCCATGTCCTCCATCGAGTAGCTGCCGCTGTTGCCCAGGCCGGGGTGCCGGTAGTGGTCCCGCTCGACCCCCTCCCTCCGCTCGAAACCGTACCGCAGGAGCAACGAGCCGATGTCGTGGTTCTCGTTGAATTGATCTATCGGGGTGGTGTCGTCGCCAGCAGGAGCGTACCGCGATCTCTTGGCGGCCCTCTCCGCGGCGGCCTCGGCCGCTTCGGCTTTAAGCCGTGCGTGCTGTTCGCGGTTGTGCTCGACCGCATCCACGATGGCAGACTTAGGCCCCAGCTCTAGGGCAGGGCCGTCAACGTGACGGCAAGCGTAGAACAACGGCCTGCCGTGATCATCACGCCTACCCTCGGGCACGTTGGGCAGATAGATCGGCTGGCCCGGCCGCGCTAACGTCGTGTCGCATTGCAGACCATGCTTTGCGAGAAGTGAGAAGAACGTATCCTGCGTTTCGTGGTACGCGCTTCCCGCCAACGGCGCCGCCAGTGGGATCAGCACACGCCATTTCCGATTGTCCGCTGCGGCCGATGATGACGAATACACCTCCAGGCCAACGTCACCCACGACGGCCTGGACGGCGCCGATCACTTCCTCGATCGACGGGTCGCCCTTGTCGATGTCGACCGCGAGGCCGCCGTACACGCCGCGCTCACGCTGTACGTCATGTGTGCGGCCGTCGTGCTCGTTGTACGTCGACAGGATGACGAACGGCGCTTCGGACTTCTCCACCGCTGTAGGCGCGTCCATCAACCGGCGTATGCCGCCCCATATGATTGTCTGGTACGGGGTGCCGGCCTTGCGGCTGCCGTTGGGGTTCCCGTCTGCCAGCTTGATGGCATGGGAATCGCGGCTGCCGTTTGCCATGAGGAATGACATGGGCATAGGGGCTCCGTTGGTGATTGCCGGCCGGGTCCGTTCAGCCGTGGGCATGGCGACCTCGCTTTCCATGCACGTGCCGCGGGCACCTCGGGTCGCGCCGCACATCGAGCACCTGGCGTGGCCGGTGCCGGTCTGGCGCGACGTCGGCCCGCCACGCGGTCAGGTCGGCGGCCAGCTCGGCCACCAGCTCGCGGCAATCCGCGATGAGCCTGCAACGGTCGCAGGGCGGGTCGATGGGCCAGTTGCCATCCAAACCACAATCGTGATAATTGTCTCTCACTGCCGTCACCTCGGTGGTTGGCGTGGCGCGGTTTACGAGACCGCAGTCACGCAGTGCGATTACAAACTCACCGCGGCCCTGGCTGGCGTTTACGTCCGCCAGGGCCGTGGCTTTTCATGGTCGTCTCTCCCGGCCGGCTGGTGCTGCGCTCAGCCCATCGGGCCAGCTCGGTCGGCGAGTATCTGATTGATCGGCCGACACGCATGTAGGGCGGCTGGTCTGGCCGCTGGTTGTGTCTCCATCCCCGCAGCGTCACCGGATGCACGCGCAGCCACACGGCGGCCTCGTTGTCGGTCCACAGTTTCTCGCTGGTCTGCGTTGGCATGGCTTCCTCCGTTGGTGAATCACTGAACGCGAGACTACGAACCATTCGCAGTCGGTTGAAGTTCCGGCGGCGTCGTCACCACTGATCCGGCGCGGCGTCGTCTCGATCGACGAGCTGCTGCTGCAACTGGTCGAGCGCATGCAGGAGGGCGACGAGCGCCTCGGCAGCGGCGGCCCCCTTGTCCATGACGTCGACGAGACGCTTGTCGCACCAGCGTGCACGCATCGTCGTGATGGCTGACGATGCCACGACCAACATCGAGACGAGCCCAGACGCAGCGTCGTGCCATTCTTGCTCGGTGCCGGTGGCGGCCTCGACCAGATGCGTTTCGATCGCTCTCCTGAGCTGGCACCGCGGGCAGTCGTCGTGTTCGTCAGATACCGTAACCATGTGATCTACCTCCGTGTCGATCGTCCTGGCCCGCGGCACGTTGCCGCCGGGTCTACCGTCCTGCATCCAGCAGCTCGATGTCGCCGGCCCGGATCGAACGGGCACCGCGCCTATCGCGGCGGCGTGTGCTGTCAGCCGCCGCATTGCGGGCGTTGCGTAAACGCGTCGTCAGCGTAGGTTTGGGTAGCGCACGGCGGCGATTGAGCGCCGCCGCATGTAGCGAGGATTGCACTGACGCGAAAATTGTCGTCCGACCCTGACACTGCCAGCGTGCCTGCGCATGGGCCGCCCTCCCGATTCCCTGCGAGCCGCGCGATCGACACCGTTGTAATGCCACAGTCGCGCATCAAAGTCAGCACCGCGAGCACCTCATCGACACGCAGTCTGGTTTCCATACAGTCGCCCTTCGCATCCGCGAAAGCAGCATCGAGCCAGTTGATAATCGACCGCTTCGATGTGGTCCGCACGGCTACGCCATCGAACTCATCATCGCCAACGTCAACGGCAAGCGTTCCGGTGTCTGCGTAGTGAAACGCAGACATCACACCACCGTTGGCGATCCCAGATCGAATAGCCTGCCGCGCTGCCGAGACAATGTCGCCTGGGTCAACGGAGATAACTGGCACATCGAGGACGAGCGACAAGCTCTTTATCTGCATAGCTTTGACTCCATCGGTGACGTATGCGATGCCGTCGCCGACGTATGCGTACCCACTGAGTGAGTCGCAAAAGTTGGCCGCGTGAGCCACGCAGCAAGGGACTACCATCGCTGTCTTCGTTATCGTGTTCATACTCATACCTCCTGTGTCATCAGCTCGCCGCAGCACACGCCACGGTCATCCCGCCCGTCGGCATCGAGCCGACACTACC
>JBAXUW010000241.1:0-4797 GCA_037129495.1 Planctomycetota bacterium
TCCGGGGTCGATCTCCTGCCGACGCTCTGTTCCCTCACCGGCGCCGCGATGCCCTCCGGACACGAGCCCGACGGCGTGGACATGGGGCCCGCGATCCTGGGCCAGCCCAGCGACCGCGGGCGGCCGCTCTTCTGGGAGTGGCGCTACGGCATCGCGGGCGACACCATCCACCGCAGCCCGATGCTCGCCGTGCGGGAGGGCGACTGGAAACTGCTCGTCAATCCCGATGGCAGCCGCAGCGAGCTCTACGACGTGCGTCGCGATCCGGGCGAGGTCGACAACCTGCGCGCTGAGCATCCCGACGTGGCCGAACGGCTGACGCGGGCGGTTCTCGCCTGGCAGAAGACGCTGCCTCCCGGGCCCATGGACCCGGCGGCGGGCCGCAACGCATATCCCTGGCCGAAACCCCGCCCGTGACCGTCGACGGAAGTACGAGGTCACCGTCATGGATCCCTGCCGCAACGACCGCCCCGCGGCGTACTCGTACACCCTCCGCCAGGCCCCGTCGACGACCCACACGCTCTGACTCGCCCCCGTGGGATCGATCGCGATGCCGGCGGGCGCGCGGTTCCGCAGGTCGAGCCGCCACGAGCCGAGGGCCGCCCCGTCGCTCATGCGGTAAACGAACACCGTGCCGACGGTGCCCGACTGCACCGCCCAGAGGATCCCGCCGGCGGTTGCCAGGTCCTGCACGTTCGTGTTGGTGGCGACCAGGTCGAACGACCGCGCGGCGACCTGCTCACTCGGCTTCCGGCTTCCTTCTCCGCCCCCGCTCCGGCCGCCGCTTCTCCTGCCGCTCGTTCATCTTGTCGATCGCGGCCTGAGCAACCCTGTTCTGGGCCTCCTGTAGCGCCTTCTCGCTCGCCACGCCGATCTTTAGCCCAAGTTACGCACTTCGGGCCTACTTTTCGGATTTTTGGGTGGTCCATCGTTCATAAGTGCTGACGCGACAACGCGCGGTTCGACGAAACGTCGTGTAGTGAAAACCCTGCCCTTGAGTTTTTGCTTTTGTCTTTGCGATCTTCGAAGCATCCAAAACCCGGAGCGTTTCGATGTTCCTGCGCCGATGTGAGCGACGAAAGAGCGGCAAGCGTCATACGTACGGGGCGCTCGTCGAGTCATATCGCACAGCACAAGGATCGCGGCAGCGTGTGGTCGCGTATCTCGGCGATCTCTCGCCGAGCGAGCAGGACGGTTGGGCGAAGCTCGGCGCACACTTGCAAGGCGACGAAGCAACGCGCCGGCCAGAGCGCTCGCTCTTCGACCCGCCATGTGCGCGGGATGCAAGCGAAGAAGAGCCGGTCAAGATCCGACACAAGGACATCCGGCTCGAGCGGCTGCGGGACTTCGGCGACGTCTGGCTGGCCTGGGGGTGTGGCGGATGCTTGGCCTCGATGGGTTACTTACGAAGCTTCTGCCTGAGGGCCGCGAGGACGGGTCCTGGGGCACGGTGGCGGCGATTCTCGGGATCGCTCGGTTCTGTGAGCCTTCGAGTGAACTGCATATCGAGTAGAAGTGGTATCGCCGCACGGCGCTGGAAGATCTCCTGGGCGTGCCTCCCGAGAAGGTGCACACCGATCGACTCTACGCCGCGCTCGACCGGCTTCTGCCCCACAGGGAGGCGATCGAATCGCACCTCAAGCAGCGGTTCGGCGAACTCTTCGAGTTGAAGTGCGACCTGCTGCTTTACAACGTGACGAGCACCTCCTTCGAAGGCGACATGGAGAACTGCGAGATCGGCAAGCGGGTTATTCCTGCGATTCACGCGGCGACCGGCCGCAGGTCTGCATCGGCCTGGTGGTCACGGAGGAAGGCTTCCCGCTGGGCTACGAAGTCTTCGCCGGCAACGTGCACGACTCGCTGACGGTGAAGAGCGTCGTCGAGTCGGGACGGCTTCGCGACGAGAGCCTGGCCGGCGAGCGGCTGGGCCGATTGAAGGAACGCTTCTGGCGGGCGTCTCGAGTCTTCGATGTCACGATCAGGAAGCTGCCGCAGCCGATCGGCAAACAGCATCTGGAGGTCAGCTGGGCCCGCAACGAGAAGTTCCACGAGTGGTTGCAGCTGGTCGATGGCTGCTACCTGCTGCGGACGATTCTGACCGGCGTCGATCCGGCCACACTCTGGAAGCAATACATCGAAGCTCACCGAGGCGGAATGGGCCTTCAGGATCGCGAAGGACGAGCTGGCGATTCGGCCCGTTTGGCACCAGAAGGAGGACCGCGTGCGGCCCCACGTGCTCATCTGCTTCCTGTCGTATGCCATGTGGAAGACGCTCGCCGGGTGGATGAATGGTGCCGGCTTGGGGGATGCGCCCCGCACGCTCCTCTACGAGTTCACCAAGATCAAAAGCAGCGACATCGTCTTGCCGGCGGAGTCAGCCGGCGGCATCCGAACCACGGTGCGACTGCGGCACGTGCCGGAGCCAGAGGCCGAGCAGAAGACGCTGCTGCACCGGCTCGGGCTGACACTTCCCAGGCGGCTCAAGCGGCTCGATAGTCCCGCGCAAATGGAGTGAAGACTTTGACCCCGAATCCGTATGAATCCCAGGCTTCACGCTCCCAAGTGCGTAACTTGGGTTAACTGAACCCTGCCGGCTACGCCGATGCTCTCGCATGCCGAGGCTTGCCGCGGCGTAGCTCAGAGAGCGAAGCCGGAAACCCTCTACGGCTCAACAACCACAACCCCGTGAACGTCCACACTCGGCACGGTCGCCTTCAGCGTTCCGTCGGCCCAGGACCACTTTAGATCCTTGTCTCCGGGAACCCACTGGACGCTCCGGGGCTTGGCATTCATACGCAATGTGACTCCCACCGGTCCTACCGGCGGCACATGGTCGATGATCGAATACTCCGTGGACGTCGGCATGTTGGCCCGATTGAGCAGATGTACGGCGATCTGGCCCTGCTTCGTCATCCGCAACGAGACATCCAGGCACGGCGGGCCGTCGACCAAGAGGTCCGGGTCCGGCCAGACCTTGGCGGCCACCTGTCCGATGAACTCGCGGAGATACGGATGGTGCTGCCGGAGAAACTTCGGACCCACCGGCCCGTAGATCGCACCGATCCGCCCCTTGCCATGAGCATTGACTGTCGCGGCCACTTCGCCGCCGATCCTGCCATCGCAGATGGGATAGCGTTGTCCGGCCGCCTCGGCCGTCATCAGCGAGACCTTTTGCCAGATACCGTTGATGCTCACCAGTCCATTCGGCGAGGCCAGATAGGCCGCCGCTTCCTTCGGCTCACCTTCAAGCTTCACGCCCAGAGCCGGCTCAAACAATCGCGCACACTTCTCGCCGGTCAGCAACATTCGACCGCCCTTTTCGACGTAAGCCAGCAGTTCCTGCTGCATCCCGGGTGCGAAACGGTCAAAGTCGGGCACGACCACCATCGGATACTCGCTGAGCCTGCCCGTGATCTGGTGCTCGGCCGCGATGTCCACAGAATAGTGCAGTTCGAGCAGCGCGTGGAGCGTGCCGATGAGTTCTTCGAAGGTTCCCCACGTCGAACCGACGCTGTCACTGCGATCCTCGATGGCGGCAGTGGACATCAGCAAGGCCACCTGCGGGATCGAGGTGGAGCGGAAACTGGCGGCCTGACGCTGGCGGCAGAAGTCAGCCACTTGCCCGGCGGTTTCCGTAATGAAATCCGCGACATGCCCGCTGCGGGTCGGCTGGTAATAGAGAGAGATGCCGCCACCCTGCATGAGCACAACGCCCACCTCTTGCTGCAGGTGAGCGGCCGGCTTGCAGTTGTGCGACATGCCCGACTGCCCCATCACGAAACCCCACGCGAGCAGATCCCACGGCATGCCGGTGCTGGAGAGATAACGGGCCTCGACTCGGCCGCGGTCGACGGAATTCAGCGGATCATAGTCACCGGAGAGGTAGTCGACTTTGACGGCCACCGGCTTGGGGACGAACGTCGTGTAAAGCCAGTTGCTGGCAAGCTGCATCTTGGGGCAGGCGGCGTGAACGGCGTCCACCCAGTGAGCGACGTACTGTTCAAGATGCTTGCGGTGGAACTGCTTCCATTCGAGCCAATTCGGTTCGCCGCGCTTCTTTGGGGCCTCATCGTGGCCCGTCTCCTTCTTCCACGCCGCCAGTGCCGCGGGCGAGTAGTCCAACTTGGCCGCCCAACACTCACCATCCACCCAGGCGCCGTCGAGGTCGTATTTCGTTCCCGCTTCCTTGAGTTGAGGAATCATCACCTGGTCGACGTAGGGGCCGAAGACACTGGTCGCATTGGCGTCGGGCTTGCCGTCCGCATTGACCACGGCCCAGTCTGGATGCTTGGCGATGGCGGTGATGTCGAACAGGCCTGAGAAGTGAACGAGCAGGACCACGCCCTGTTCGCGGGTGACCTTGCGCCAGATGGCCAGCGAGTCGTTGACGATGTGCGGGGCGGAAGGGCCGATCTTCGGGTCAGGATAACCCAGGTATCCGATATGCCCCTTGCAGTCGTATTGCACGAAGTCGGGTTTCACGCGGACCAGGAACTTGCGTATCATCTCCTCGTTGACATCGGCCCCCAGGGCCGGGTCACCCAGGTCCGGATGCAGATCGAAATGTACGCCGAAGGCCCCTTGCGAACGAGGCACAGGCTGCCGGGCCGGCGATGAAGCGGCATCCTGAGCAAAGGTCACGGCAGCGGCCATCAGGCAGAACACAATCGTCAGACAGGCTCTCTTGCGAGTCATGTTAACTCCTTCCTGTATGGCGGCGGGCATTATACATGGAGAGACGGTTGAAATGACGAATGACGAAATCCGAATGTCGAAGGAAATCCGAAACCCAAAAAG
>JBAXUW010000242.1:0-4748 GCA_037129495.1 Planctomycetota bacterium
CGAAATTCCAACGCTCGTCGAGCTTCCGCCGATCCCGGCTTCGTCTTCTCCTCGTGGTCCAATGCGGGTCAGCCATCGTTTTCGCTATGCCTTGCGCCAGAGGTCGTCGTCGGCGATCTCCTCGCGTGCGACTGCAGCGGCGGCATCGTGACGCCAGCGGAGCGCGTCGACCGGATAGCCAGCCGTGGACTCAAGCCCAGGCACACGTTCCGACCAAAATGTATTAAAAGCCAGCATCGAAAGCTCTCGGATATATTTGGCCGTCATACTTGCCAGGGCCACTGGCGCACGCGACTCGCCACCCACGCAAAACTCGATCCGACAGTCGAACGTGCCGGGCCCCCGGTTGGGCACGTTGTAGACCGATCGGACGGAGGTCTCTTCGCGGGCCTGCACGAGCGGGGCGTCGAAGTGCCGCGATACGAGGCCACCGTATCGCTTCCGGCCACCGTGCCGGTCACACCAGATGATGGCCGGCTCGTGTGGGGCGAGCGCGCGAGCGTGAGCCGCAAGGTTGAGCGTGGCCGCGGAGAGGATGTCAGACTTGTTCAAGCCATCGCCAAGCAGCCCATTCAACTCGCCCGGATAGAGGCAATGGCAGTCGATCCGTACGAGCGTCACGCCATGCCGGGCCAGTGCTTCGCGGACCGGTGACGCAAGCGCAGCGCAGCGGTCGGCACTGGCCGCGCGGGGCAGTTGCAAGCAAGGTAAGCCCTGCCACTGGCCTTGGCAGCCGTCGCGGGGCGAGATCAGCCCGACGCCCTCAGCCAGCGCCAGCCAGTGAGACGGCGGAGTGTTTGTCTTGCTGGCCAGTTGCAATCCGACGGAGACTCCCAGTTCGAGAGTGTCGAATCCAGTGCCCGCGCGATAGATCTGCTTGGAGTCTGCCCAGAGTGGCGGCCGGGCTGAGCCAGTCGCCGCGACGGCCGTGTTGACGTCGGCCATGGCATGGGCCAGGACCGTCTCAGCATCTTTCGGAGCCACGGCGATCTGCCAGGTGGTGGCCGCCACCACGAGCGGCCCGAGGTTAGGTCCGTAGCCCGCCTCGTCGGTGCCGATCAAGAGCGTCATGGACGCGCCTGCGGCGGCAGAGGCCCTTTGGAAGCAGACGACCGAGTGTATTCATAGATCGCGATCGCTGCCGAGGTGGCGGCGTTGAGACTGTGTGGTAGGCCATAGAGCGGAATCTCCGCGACGCGGTCGAGCCGGTCGAGCACGTCCTGCTCGAGGCCGGTTCGTTCGTTTCCGATCACGAGTACGGTCCGGGTCGAGAAAGCAAAGCTGAACAGACTCTCGGAGTGGGTTGCTTGTTCGAGGCCCACGATCTCAAAGCCCTCGGCGCGCAGCCGATCGAGCACGGGTGGCAGGCTCCGGTGAACCTCCAGCACCACCGACTCGGCGCCGTCCCGCGCGATCTTCTCGTGGAGCCGCGCCGCCCCGCAGGCGATCACGCGGGGGATGCCGAAGCAGCCGCAGGTGCGGACGATGTGCGAGAGATTCACATGGCTTCGCATCGGCGGACAGGCAACGATGAGTTCCCGCGGCGTTGCAAGGGCTTCTGGAGGCTTGTGGCGCAGGTGTTCGAAGCGGGGCATCGGTTCATTCTCACGAAAAAATGAAATGCGGATAGCCCTCGGTTTCGTTTACACTCGAGCTGTTGTGGTTGCGATTCAAGGTTTCGATTCCGGGAGTCAGCATGATCAGTATTGCCAGGCAGATATCTGACGAGCCGGTCACGCCGGTCACGCCGGTCACGCCGGTCACGCCGGCGCCACCGCGGCCCGGCGACATCGTGAAGAGTCCGCTCGGCTTTGGCCGGGAGACGGTCGAGTCGATCGTCATTGCCTTCACGCTGGCGCTCCTGTTTCGGGCGTTCGAGGCGGAGGCGTTTGTGATTCCGACCGGCTCGATGGCTCCGACGCTGATGGGACGCCACAAGGATCTGGTCTGCGAGTCGTGCAGCCGCGACTTCCGTGTTGGCTGCAGTGCCGAAGAGGATGACCAGTCGCAGGGGCTGCGAACCGAGGCCGCCAAGCTTGAGCGGGAGCTCGTCGCCCTCAGGGCCAACGGTGACAACGGCGGTGGACTGCAGGAGCGGGAGGCGCAGCGTCGCCGCATCGAACTCCTCGAAAGCGACCGGGGTCCAATCGGCCAGTTGCGGGCGCGGCTCGCCGGCAAGATGATACCGGCCGCCAAGTGTCCCAACTGCGGCTCTGTGATGCGGCTCGTCAAGGTCCTAGGCGGACAGATGCGGTATGACCCGCGGTATCCGTCTTTCAGTGGCGATCGGATCCTCGTCAACAAGTTTGCCTACGACTTCTCAGAGCCTGCGCGGTGGGACGTCGTTGTCTTTAAGTATCCGGAGGACGCGAAGACAAACTACATCAAGCGGCTGGTTGGTCTGCCGGGTGAGACAATCTCCATTGCCGGCGGTGATATCTGGACAAGCCGCGGCGGTGGTCCTCCAGAAATTGCCCGCAAGCCGTCCGACACGCTGGTGGCGATGCTGCAGTGCGTCCACGATAGCCGGTATCCGGCGGCAGAGCTGATCAAGGCCGGGTGGCCGCCGTGTTGGAGCGACTGGTCGCCAGCCGATCGGACAGCGGGCGGCTGGACCACCACCGACGCGGGCCGCTCGTTTAGCGTGTTGGGGAGCGCGGCAGACACGCCTGCCACGCTCCGCTACCGCCACTTTTTGCCGACTGCCGAACAGTGGGAGGCGATGCGACGCGGCGAGTCGCTGGCCAAGCGGGCGCAGGCGACACAGGTCGACGACTTCCAGCCCTACAACGCGATCGCCACGAGGCCGCACTGGGTGGGGGATCTCGCCGTCGAGATTGTCTGTGAGTCAGCACGTCCTGGTGGAACTTTGACCCTCGATCTGGTGGAGGCGGGAGCAGCCCACTCGTGCACGTTTGATCTCACCAGTGGCGAGGCAACGCTCGTGCTGGCTGGTAGCCAAGAGACCGCCGCCCCGCCACGGGCTAGGACCCCGGTCCGCGGCAAGGGTTCCTGGAAGATCCTGTTTGCCAATGTCGATGATGAACTCGCGCTCTTCGTCAACGGCCGCCGGATGGCGTTTGACCAGCCCACTGCCTGGACGCGGGCAATCAGCGAGGTGTCACTCAATCAGCCTGTGCTGCGGGCAGTCGAGCCGGGCATGGATGAGCCGAGTGACTTGTCGCCCGTCGGCATCACCGTGGCTGGGGCAGCGCTGCGCGTGAAAAATCTACGGGTGCTTCGCGACACCTTTTATATCGGCGCCATTGATGTGGGGGCCCGGCCGGGTGAGATCCTTGAGGAGGATAGGCTCGAGTTTGAGCTGGAGGCGGATCAGTTTTTTGTGTTGGGCGACAACTCTGCTGCCAGCAAGGACAGCCGGCTCTGGATGGAGGGGCATCACGTCGACCGGAGCCTCCTCATTGGCAAGGCCTTGGCGATCTTCTGGCCCCATGCAATCCCGGCCAGTTGGAGCGTTCCGGTAAAGATTGGGGGGGCCGAGTTGCGATTGCCCTGCTGGCCCAACTTCGAGAGAATGAAATTCTTAAGGTGAGAAAAAGGTGGCAGGCACCTTTTTCGTGTCCTTTTTCCGGGTTCAAGGAGGAACTGGATGCCGCTCTTATCTGTCAAAGGTCTCGTCAAGACGTATGGCCGCCGCCGCGTGGTCGACGGTGTCGATTTCCACGTTGATGCAGGGGAGATTGTCGGCCTGCTCGGGCCCAACGGCGCCGGCAAGACAACCAGCTTCCGCATGACGTGCGGACTGGTCATGCCCGATGCCGGGAGTGTGCTCCTCGACGACGAAGACATCACCCACTGGCCGATGTTTAAGCGGTCGCGGGATGGAGGTATGGGCTACCTCGCCCAAGAGCAGAGCGTATTTCGCAAGCTCACCGTTGAGCAAAACCTGCTGGCGATCATGGAACTTATCGGCATGCCGTCCGGGGAACGTCGCAAGCGTTGCGAGACCTTAATGGAGCAGTTTGACATTACGCGAATCCGCAAGTCGAAGGCGCACTACATCTCGGGGGGTGAGAAGCGCCGGCTGGAGATCGCCCGCTGCCTGGTAACGGAGCCGCGAATCATCCTGCTCGACGAGCCGTTTACCGGCATCGACCCTGTCACGATTCACTCAATCCAGAAGATCATCACGGGCCTCCGCGACGACGGAATCTCGATCCTGATTACCGACCACCGCGAGCGGGAGACGCTCGCAATCACTGATCGCAGCTATGTCGTCCGCGCCGGCAAGGTGCTGTGCCACGGCACGGCCCAGGAGGTGCTCACAAACCCCGACGCCAAGAAGTATTACTTTGGCGAAAGCCCCGGCCTGGAAGCGGCCTGACGGGTGCTGCCGGGAAGTGTTCTCAAAAAGATGTTCCTTACGGCCCGATCCAGGGCTGGCACTGGCGGCGGTGCTCGGTGGGGGTTAGGCCGAAGGTCTTCTTGAAGACGGTGCAGAGCTGGGCCGCGTGGGCAAAGCCACGCCGACAACGGCCACGTCGTCGGGGCACTCAAGCCCCAGCGATCGCACCGCGGCAAGCACTTCCAGCGCTCTGACGTCGTAGGCAGCCATGATGCCCACGGGCCGGGGCAGCGAGTCGAAGACATGAACGGTCGGCCGGTTTCCCTCCTCCCAGCGGAGGGCACGCCGCGGCCAAATGCCTTCGACGTCTCCACCAGGGCAATCGCATCTTCTGAGGCCGGCACAAGCATTGCAATGATTCTTCACAAGTCAAACAAGCGGC
>JBAXUW010000243.1:0-4695 GCA_037129495.1 Planctomycetota bacterium
TTCGCAATGCCATGCCAAGCGATCCTATTGTTATTGTTGGCGGCCAAACCGCAGCAGTCATCGTAGTCTCGACGGTATGCAAACACAACGATGAAGCCACGTGACCTGCCCCCGTTCAACGGCACCACTTCCAGTGAGAGAATCTGGCGGTGTCACAAGCCAAGGAGAGCATTCAATGCCACGAGGAAAGAAGTCACAGGCTGAGTGCGAGTGCCCGCAACTGCTCCTCCTCCGCGAGGGGCCCGCGTAACACGACACGTGGAACGGGGCGTGTAGTTTGTGCAATTCTATTCCGATGGCGGCCACCTAGAGAAGACGTGGGACACGCACGAGAGTGGCGAGTACGGCTTTACGGTAGTGGAGAAAAAGGTCCACGTCGCCCCGCTCCAAACGGCTCGGCTGCAGCGACGTCAGAATCTTCTTGTCTTCTGTCGACAATGAAGATAGATTTGAAGGCAGTTGACCGCTTTCTGCGGGAGTCTGCGCGTTGATGATTCTGGCGATAGCCCACGATCGACACAGCCCCAATCAGGATCGCCGCGGGTGGTATCTCTGCGCGGCGGCTCGCTGGTCAGTGTGCGGCCTGGCTTGGATCCTGTCGACGAATGCAACGGCATCCCCGCCGGTCTCGGGAGAGGCGCTCTTCGAATCGCATGTCCGACCGCTCCTCGTTGATCGGTGTCAGATGTGCCACGGCGACACGAAGTCGGAGTCGGGGTTGCGGCTTGATTCGCTCGCCGCGCTGCTGCAGGGCGGCGACAGCGGCCCGACGATCGTGCCGGGCGATCCCAAGAAAAGCGTGCTCGTGAGCGTGCTCAAGCACGGTGGCGACGTCGAGATGCCACCCGACACGTTCCTTCCGGACGACCAGATCGCGGTCGTGGAAAGGTGGATCGAGGCTGGTGCTCCTTGGCCAGGCGAGGGTGGCTCCGCTTTGCCGCGAACGACCCGTTCCGGCGAGCCGACGGCCGAAGAGCGGAGCCACTGGTCCTTCCAGCCGCTCGCTGATCCGCCTGTACCAGAGGTCGCGGCGGCGGGAACACCTGCTGCACAACCCGCGAATCCAATCGATGCCTTCGTGCTTGCGAAGCTCGCTGAGAAGGGCCTTGCACAGGTCGCCCCGGCCGACAGCCGCACGCTCATTCGGCGGGTCACGTTCGACGTGTCGGGCCTGCCGCCGGCCCCCGCTGACGTTGATTCCTTCGAGGCCGACCAGTCGCCCGATGCCTTTGCCCTGCTGGTCGAACGGCTGCTGACATCTTCCGCATACGGTGAGCGATGGGGCCGGCACTGGCTTGATGTCGTCCGCTATGCCGACACGGCCGGCGAGACGGGCGACTATCCGGCACCGCTTGCCTGGAAGTATCGCAACTACGTCATCAAGGCGTTCAACGACGACAAGCCTTACGACGTTTTCATTCGCGAGCAGGTGGCCGGCGATCTCCTGGCTGCCTCGGCGGGCCCCGATGCCTTTGCCGACAGCATCACTGCCACCGGCTACCTAGCGATCTCCCGGCGGTTTGGTTTCGACTCGGTGAATTATATGCACCTCACCTTCCAGGACACGATCGACACGCTCGGCCAATCGGTGCTGGGCCTCACGATCGGCTGCGCCCGCTGCCACGATCACAAATACGATCCGATCACCGCGGCCGACTACTACGCCCTCTATGGCATCTTCAAGAGCACCACCTTCGCCTTCCCCGGCGACGAACAGACGAAGCGGCCCACCGACATGATGCCGCTCGTGCCCCCCGATCAGTTGGCGGCACTCCGCAAGCCACACGATGAGCAGATCGCGGTGGTCGATGCCGAGATCAAGCAGGCCGAGGAAGCGAAGAAACCCCTCGTCGACCAGCAGAAGGCAGAGCCGGCGAACGAAGAAATCAAGCAGAAGATCAAGGAGGCCGACGCCGCCATCGCCAGCCTCAAGAGCAAGCGGGATGGGCTGCGGTTCGCCCCGCCCTTTCCGACGGCCTATGGGGTGACCGACGGCAAGGGGGAAAACGTCAAGATCCAGAAACGTGGCGAGCCGACGCGGCCCGGTGACGAGGTGCCGCGACGCTTCCTGACCGTGCTCGGCGGCGATCCGCTGCCGACTGACGAGCTTGGCAGCGGCCGCAGGCATCTGGCCGACTGGCTGACGCGGCCGGACAACCCGCTCACCGCGAGGGTGATCGTCAACCGTGTCTGGCAGCATCATTTTGGCCAGGGCCTCGTCACCACCGAGAACGACTTCGGCATCCGCGGCACGCCCCCCTCGCATCCCGAGCTGCTCGACTGGCTCGCCCGTCGGTTCATCGAGCACAAGTGGTCGCTTAAGTGGCTGCATCGCCTAGTGCTCTCGTCGCACACCTATCAGCTCTCAAGTGGCCCCAGCGACGCCTGCGCCGCCGTCGATCCGGCCAACACGCTGCTCTGGCGGTTCAACCGTCGCCGCCTCGATGCTGAGGAGATCCGCGACAGCCTGCTCGCGGTCTCGGGCAGGCTCGACACCAGTCCTGGAGAGGGCCATCCCTTCCCGGCAGTGAACACGTGGAACTTCTCGCAACACAATCCCTTCGCTGCCGTCTACGACACCAAGAAAAGGAGCGTCTATCTCATGACGCCCCGTCTGGGCCGCCATCCCTTCCTCGCGCTCTTCGACGGTGCCGACACCAACGCCTCAACGTCGGAGCGGGCCGTCACGACCGTGCCCACGCAGGCCCTCTTCTGGATGAACGATCCGTTCGTGCATGAGCAGTCGCTCGACTTCGCCCGGCAACTGCTCGGCGAAGCGGATGTCGCCATACGCGCCCAACTGGCCTACCGTGCGGCCCTGGGCCGCAAGCCCGACGATGCCGAGATCGCAGCCTGCCAGAGCTTCATTGACCGCTATCGAACTGGACTGCAAGCCACCGACACGTCCGTGGACCAGCACGAGCTTCTCGCCTGGGCCGCGTTTGCCCGAACGCTCTTTGCATCGAACGAATTCGAGTTTCTCGACTGAGCCTCACTCAACAACGCACACACCCGACCGAAACAAAGGACAACCAACATGCCACCGTTGTTGCAGCCCCGTCGCCAGATGCTCCGCCAGTCGGTCGGCGGCTTCGGTGGCATCGCCCTGGCCGGCATGCTTGGCACGCCGACGGCGGCGGCAGTCAACCCGCTCGCCCCTCAGCCCACGCTGCTGCCGGCCAAGGCGAAATCTGTGATCTTCCTCTACATGACCGGGGGCGTGTCGCACGTCGAGTCGTTCGACTACAAGCCGAAGCTGATCGCCGACCACGGCAAGGAGGTGGCGATCGACAACTGGCAGGGAAACACCGGCCAGTTCAAGCGTCACCTGATCGGGCCGCACTGGGGCTTCGCCCCTGGGGGCAAGAGCGGCATCCAGGTGAGTGACCTCTTCCCTCACACCCGCCGGATCGTCGACGACCTCTGCGTGATCCGCTCGATGGAGTCGGACCACACCAACCACTACGAGGCGACGCTCGAGATGCACACCGGTTCATTCACGTTTGCCAGGCCCAGCATCGGGTCGTGGGTGAGCTACGGGCTGGGCACCGAAAACCAAAACTTGCCGTCGTTTGTGGCGATCGCGCCGAAGGCCCCCTATGCCGGTACGCAGACCTGGGGCTCCGACTTCCTCCCGGGCTGCCACCAGGGCACGCACATCGTGCCCGGCCCCGTTCCGATCGCCAATATGAACCGGCGTGCTGCGGCTGCCGACCTCCAGTCGCTGGAGTTGACGCAGCTCGCCCAGGCCAACCGTCGGCACGCTGAGTCCCGTGACATCGACGCCGCGCTCGAGGCGCGGATCCGGTCGTTCGAGACCGCGTTCGGCATGCAGGCCGAGGCACCGGAGGTCTTTGACCTCGCACAGGAGACCGACGGCACGCTCGCACTCTACGGGCTCAAGCGCGGCCAGACCACCGGCTTCGGCTGGCAGTGCCTCGTGGCCCGGCGGATGGCCGAGCGTGGCGTGCGGTTCATCGAGCTGATCGACACCGGCTCGTCTGGCAACTGGGATTCCCATGGCAACATGCAGGACCACGTGCCGCTGGCAAAAAACGTCGATCAGGCGATGGCTGCACTGGTGACCGATCTCAAACGGCGGGGCATGCTCGACGAGACGCTCGTCGTCTGGACGACGGAGTTCGGCCGGACTCCCTACCACACCGAGGCGGGCCACAAGGGCCGCGAGCACCACCACCAAGCGTTCTCGAGCTGGATGGCTGGCGGCGGCGTGAAGGCAGGCCTCTCCTATGGCAGCACCGACGACTACGGGATCGCCGTGGCGGAGAACCGGATGCACGTGCATGATTTCCACGCCACGATCCTGCACCTGCTGGGCCTCGACCACAAGACGCTCACCTACCGGCACGCGGGCCGCGATTACAGGCTCACCGACGTCGCTGGCGTGGTGGCGAAGAACATCCTCGCGTGAGCCGGCCGGCCGGTAGGGCATGCATGCGCCGCACGGGGCTGGTCTGCTGGAGGTACAAACCTTAACGTAAGAACTGGCGTCATTCATGGGGGCCGGTCAGCAGGTCATGACTCATCTGCAACCTTCCCACCTACTTCCTCCCAAGGAACTGTCGAGAATCATGAAGAACATCTTTGTCCCTTGTGCATGCGTCTTGACCGTGCTGTGCTCCGCAGTGATGTTTGCGGCGGACGCGCCTGCGAGCAAGCCCGTTCGACTCATGG
>JBAXUW010000244.1:0-4659 GCA_037129495.1 Planctomycetota bacterium
CCCGGAACAGCACGCCCTCGGCAAGTCGCTTGCTGACCTTACCCAGCCGCAGCGTATGCCGCTTGCCGTTCGGGTGGCGAAACTGGATCGATGACCGGCCATTCTGCTCGGTCGAAATATTTGCCATGGAAGTCTCCTCGGGGCCTTCTTTCTGGTGTAGCGAAAAGAATGCCTAAGTGGAAGGGTTCAGGGTGATGGCGGAGGGCGCTGGGGGGGAGACGAATCAGTGGACGCACGCTCTCGTAGCCATTGCCGTATCTCATCGACGGGGTAGAGAACGACTTGGCCGAGTCGAACGCAAGGAAGTCCGCTGTGCTTTGCCCAGTCCTGCAGAAGTCGTTCGCTGATACCCAGCGCGGCAGCTGCATCCCTGGGGCGGAGGGCGAGAGGAGAAATGACCGGTATTGCAGTGAGAAGGGGGTTTAATGACATGTTGGTCTACTCCTGGTTCTGTTCATGAATCACACACAACCGCACCACCGCCTCCGCCATCGCCGCGTGTTCCTCCGGCGTGAAGAACATGGTCCGCATGAATCGCCACGCTCTCTCAACGCGGGCGTCGAAGGCGTCTGGCTGGTCGCTCGTGGCGGGGCCGGTCAGGGTGTGGCCCCAGAACGCGTCGGGGTCGAAAACTTCGCAGCCGGGCTTGGCGGCGGTGCGGCGGGTACGCGACTGCCCATTTTTTAAGCTCATGTGGAGAAGCCTTTCGGACTGTGTGTTAGCGGCGAGACGATGCTAGCCGTGCCTTCCGTGGACGTGCGACCCCGCCGCGGCACCGCATGGAGGCGATGCCGCGACGAAGGCCGTGACTACATCACAACAGATCGACTGAGTAGTCGTCGTTGTGCCTATAAAACGACTCGATGACCTTGAAGTGCGCTGAGATCTCGCGTCGTTCCTGACAAACCGAGACTGAGAAGCACACCATCAGGTCCGCATCCTCTTCGTAGGTACCCGCAAGAGACTCCTCCGCTGAGTTGCTGAGAAGATACCCCAGCTGGAACTGAGCCATTTTCACAGACTCAAGGTGCTTGGCCGAGAAACGGACACCTTTTTTCTTGAAGCTCGGCCAAGTGCAGTAACTGTCGGACCCCATCTCGTCTCGCCAGTAGATGCACTGAAGGTAAGTGACGCCGAGGCTGTCGAGTGTGGCGAGCAGCTGTTCACACTCTGCGTTTCCTCGCAACACGAATGGCTTGGGATCACCCTCTTGCCATTCGCGTACGACATCGGAATCAGTCACATTGGCATTATGAACTGTGTCAAAATCTTTCATGTTAAACTTTCTGCCGCTGTGCGGCGTTCAGATGCTTTCCGTGATCACACGATCACAACCGCCGGATTATGGGGTCACAAAGCGGCCGCAACTACGCACGCAAACGTTCCAACAGCATGCTGACGTTGGAACGCTGGCGTTCCAACGTGCGTTGCCGATGGCCTTGCGAATGCGGCCTTGGAGTGCCCCGAGATACGTGATGACTTGAGTTGGAACGAACTGGTTCCAACTTGACGTGGAGGTTGGAACGCCGCCGTGCATATCTGGCACGGCGAGCAGGCATCACCATCTCTAGTCGATCGTGCGGCTATGCACCGCCGTGTGCAGGCACGATCGGTCCCGGGGTGCTGCATAGGGCCACAGACAGGCCAATGCTTCTGCCCGATAACGCAGAAAGCGAGCTAGATCATGTTGCGAAATCGAAGCCAGATCGTTCCGGTAGACGCCGACCGGATCCCGCAGGCACTCAAGGACGCCTGCCGATGGACTATTTGGAAAGCGGAGCCCAAGGTGGACAGCGAAGGGGTGGTGAAATTCGACAAGGTGCCCTACTGCTCCCTGCGGCCGTTCGAGAAAGCCAAGAGCAACGATCCGGCGTCATGGTCGGATTTCGAGGCTGCCATGCAGGCTTACTTGGACCGCGGCCATACCGGTGCTGATGGTCTGATGTTTGCCTTGGGGGACGGATTCGCAGCTGTCGACCTTGATGACTCTGTTGACCCCACGACGGGAGTGCCTACGGAATCCGCCCGGCAGATCATCGCGGATATCGACAGCTATTCGGAACAGTCGGTCTCTGGGGGCGGCGTACGGATCCTTGCGTTCGGTCCAGAAATGAAAGGTATCCGGTTCGGCAACTGTGAGCTTTATTCCCGGGGTCACTTCATGACCGTCACTGGCAGACATATCGAGGGGACGCCCACGACTGTGCAGGCCAGAGAAGAGCAGTTGGAGGGCTTGCGGGAACGACTCGCAGAGCAGCGGCTCGCGGCTTATCAGGCATGTCGGGGTGAGCTTACAGTTGGCCACGCGTTTGTCGCGGTCAATGCGGATACAGCTGTTGACGCCACAATGCTCGGCATCAGCGACGAGGAGATCATTGATACCGGCTACGACATGGAAGGCTTTGTCGAGCTGTGGCTCGGCAGCACGGCGGCGTACGACAACGACGCCAGCCGGGCAGATCTCGCCTTGGCCAGCCGATTCGCGTTCCTTTGCGGGCCGGGGCAGCATGAGCGTGTACGACGGCTTATGGAGCGAAGCGAGCTGGTTCGCGAGAAATGGTTCACACACCGCACGTACTTGATGGACCTGACGATCGCGAAGGCTTATGAGGGCCGAACCGACTACTACTCGTGGGTGAATCTGTCGGGGTTCGGTAACCACTACGAGTTGGTGGCACGGCGAGCCGCGGAGGCCGTCGGGGCCTCAGTGACAGCTCACGCCGCGGGCGGTGCGGCCAATCCGGTGCCGATGCCGATGGCCGTCATGCCCCGCGAGACCTTAGCCGGAGGCGACCGCCCAGCGACGGGAGGAGACGGCGACGAGCGACCCACGATCATCCTCGGCCCAGAGACCGACGCCATCCTGAAGGAGTTGGAGTGCCACATGGCGCCGCACTTGTTTCAGCAGAATGGTCGTCTGGTCCGGGTCGAGCAGCGAGGGGGCGAGCCAGCGAGTTCAGAATTACGGCGGCCAAAGGGTGCACATCAGATCGTGGCGGTTCCGCACGAGATGACGCAGCGACTCCTGAGCCGGCATATCCGGTTCATGACGTCAAAAAGTTTGGGTAGCGGGAAGCAGCGGAAGACCATCCGGAAACAGGCAGCAGCACCGCCGACCCTTGCGAAGCTTTTCACGAACTGCGGCGGATGGTCGAATATTCCGCATCTTATCGGCATCACAACGACGCCGTTCATGCGAAGGGATGGCGTGATCGTCGCCACACCCGGTTTCGACCCAGTCAGTGGCTACTTGTTCATCCATGACGGAACTGAATGGGAGCCCGTGCCGGAATACCCGACCCACGAGCAGGTTATGGCGGCTGTGGACCAACTGCTTGAGGTGGTTTGCGACTTCCCGTTCGAGAAGCCTGAACACCAGTCGGCATGGCTTGCGGGTGTTCTATCTACGGTTGCCAGGCCGGCTATTTACGGCCCGGTTCCGATGCTCTGGATGGACGGCAACCGCAGGGGCACCGGCAAGTCAGAGCTCCCGCGGCTGAACAGCGTCATCGCCTGCGGGCACGAACCGACCGAGATCTCGTATTCCAGCGACGAAAAGGAGCTGGAGAACCGGCTCGCGTCGGTGCTGCTGGCGGGTGATCGAATTGCCGTGTTCGACAATGCCACGGGCTCCCTGAGAAACCCGGTACTGGACAGGTTCCTGACATCGACGGTCTTCAGTGTGCGTCGATTCTTTGGGCAGGAACTCATGAAGCTGCTGAACAACACGGTGCTGGCCGTCACGGGGAATAACCTGATCCTACGGGGTGACCTGTCGCGGCGGATTCTTCGCGTTCGCCTTGTGACGCCGCTGGAACGCCCGGACAAGCGGAACGACTTCAGGCACCCGGACTTGTTCGCCTTTGTGAAGAACAACCGTCCCCGGCTTTTTGCTGCCGCCCTGACCATTCTTCGAGCCCATGCGGCAGCTGGGTTTCCGGTGCCGACGATTCAAATAACAAAACCGGACGGTACGGTGACCACGGAGGCGGTCAGGCCAGTGGGCAGTTTCCGAGAATGGGACAGCGTTGTACGGCACGCCATGTTACGAATTGGACTGCCTGACCCTGCAGCGACTCAAGACGAGGCCCATGATGAGGACGAGGGCGAAATTAAGCTGCTAGCGTTCCTGCGGGCATGGCACCTATACAAGCCCGGCCTTGAAGGCACCCTTACGGCCATCATCAAGGATGTCATGAGCGCGGAGATCAGGCGAAGACAGGGCGAATCGTACGCGAGCGAGACCGTAACACAGGAGGATTTCAAAGAGGCCCTGTTCGAGCTGACCGACACCGAGATCGGCAAGATGCCCTGCTCAAAAACGCTCGGCTATAGGCTCAAGGAAGCCCGCGACAAGAAGATCGGCGGCTTTCAGTTGGTAAGAGGCAAAAAGGGCAGCGGCGGGATTACCTACAAACTCGTTGCCGATGACGGTGTTGCAGGAGAAGCGGCAGCGGAGCCGGCCAATGATGCCGGGCGTGCACCAGAAGTCCCATCCGCTAGCCCCGATGATGACAACGATGTGCCGTTCTGACGGACAAGGTGGGCAGCAGCGTTGGCGTTAGCGGGTTGAAGGCAGTAGCTAGGCCACGGAAGAGTGTGACGATTGTCAGTCGGCGCTTAAAACCGGCCAGTGATCGGCGCGTGAACTCCGGCCAT
>JBAXUW010000245.1:0-4657 GCA_037129495.1 Planctomycetota bacterium
GATCCCGGCTCTCCGGATTTCCAGGAGGGCAGTAACTGTCGTGCTGGTGTTCTATTGTTATCTACTGATTGAGTGAGTAGAGCAGCACGTTGAGGGCGATTTTTTCGGCGTCGTCACGGCCGTAGCCGGTGCACTCAAGAGAGTTCTGTTTCTCAAGCGCGCAGGAGAGATCGTAGGGCGAAAAGATCACGGCCCAGCGGTCTCCCATCCGGACGCCCTCGAGCTTCGGCGGCACCAGTCGCTTCCGCACGTTCATCGGGCCATCACCGCCGGCCGGCTCGCGAAGCGTCACCTCACGGATGTCGTAGCCGCCGTAGGCCGCAGCGGTAAAAAGTGCGTCGTCGGCCGGGATCTCCTCGAGCTTCAGGGTCGGCAGGATCGCGGCGATCTCGGCGCGGAAGGCGGCCGCAAATCCGGGGGCAGCACAGACGCTGTCGGCCAGCAGCGTGCCGCCGCGCTTGAGAAACTCCGCCAGGCGCTCGCGCCGCGCCGCATCAAACGCAAACCGCTGCCGGCCGTGCATGAAGACGAGGTGGTAGTGAAAGAGCGCGGGATCAGCGAGATCGATCTGCCGCGGCGCGTCGTTGACGCGGATTCCCAGTTCGCGGGCCGCGGCGCGGAGAATGTTGGCCAGCGCCGCTGGGGCGGCATCACACATGCCGGTGTGCTTCAGTTTGGCGATTGAGATCTGGCCCCGCTCGAGGTCGTCGGTGGCCTGCGGCAGTTCACGGTCGAGCACGAAGAGCTCGTCTTTCCGCTTCAGCTCCCGGTTGGTGGCGTAAGCGATCACGTTTGTACCGATCGCTAAGGCCGCATCCACCTCGCGGCGGACGCCCTCGGGTAGGCTCCGGCTTGCCGGGCCGCCGAGCTCCCAGAGGCAGGAGAGGCTCGGCATCGCGGCTTCTGGAGGTTGCGCATCCGTTGGCGGCGCATAGATCAGGCAGGTACGGCAGCCGTAATCAATTCCCAGCAGCGGCCGATGGAGCTCGGGCGGCACGATCTCTTCGGCGTGCCAGGCCGGATGCTCTGGCGGCAGGAGGTGGAGCTGATACTCGGGCTCGGGGAACATCTCGGCAACGAGCTTCCGCAGCCGCCGGTCGAATTCACCGCTGGCCGGGCAGCAGGCCTCGGCAAACACGAAGCCCCCTTCGTCGATATAACGCCGCAGCCGACCGCCCGCATCTGGGCCGAGGTTGAAGGCGTCGCGGCCTGACAGCCAGAAGAC
Organism: Planctomycetota bacterium; assembly: GCA_037129495.1. Classification (GTDB taxonomy): domain Bacteria; phylum Planctomycetota; class Planctomycetia; order Pirellulales; family UBA1268; genus CAMCQY01. The sequence continues at coordinate 1,226 of JBAXUW010000245.1, forward strand.
GGGCGCCTGGAGAAGGTCATCGAGCGTCGCGGTCGGCGTGTCAACGATGTGCCAGGAGAGTCCGGCGGGCTGGTCGCGCCGCCAGCGGGCCTCCACATGCTCTACGAGATGGGCGATGTCGTGGCCGTGGCGGTTCCAATCGTCGTCGGGGCCATGGCGGCTCTTTGACACAATCACCGGCCGGCGGCCCTTCGCCAGGAAGAGCAGCGCAAAACTGGTGGCCACGACGGGGTCCTCAATCCGACCGCCACGGAAGGCGCCGGTGAGGGCATCCTGCGTCGTGACGAACATCTTTGCGCCTTCTAAATACCAGTCGGAATCACCGATAAACCGCCGCGCCGTAAACCGCCCTACTCGTTCGAGACCGTAGAGATAGTAGTAGAGCCAGGTCTGCCCGCCTGTGCCGGGATTTTCCACGACCGAGAACCGGCGGCCGAGCCATTGGAGGCCGCGTTCGAGCACCTTCGGCGACGCCCCGCCGCCGCAGCAAGAGATGGTTTCGGCCGCAGCTCGAGCATCGGGCGTGCCGATATGCTCCGAAGTGATCCAGACGCTCGCGATGCCGGCGCAGGTCATGCTGCCAGAGCCGGCGCTGTTGCCGATCGTGTAGCCCCACGAGCCGTCGGGGTTGGCGCACGACACCCAGTATTGCTGGGCCCGCGTCCAGACGTCCCGGCGGACACGGATCCCGGCGCGATCGGCCTCGTGCAGGGCGAGCAGGGCAAACTGAGCATTTGAGTTGTCACCCGTGCCCTTGTTGGCGCCATACGACCACGAGCCCGTTGCCGGACCCTGCGGCACCTGGGCCCGCTCGAGCCAGTCGACATTGCGTTCGAGGATGGCGCGGTCTGCATCGGGCGAGAGCATCGCCAGCACGAGCGTCTGCAGGGAGACAGAATAGGTCTCGTCGGGCTTCTGCCGTCGCAGCCACTCGAGGCCGCGTTGCAGAGCGACGTGGCTGGGTTCGACCCCGGCGTTGGCCAGTGCCAGCATGACGAGCGAAGTCGCGCCGACCCGAGTGTCTTCGGTCCGCATCGAACACTCCCACGAACCGTTTCCTTCCTGTTCTTTGATCAGCCACTCGCGGGCCTTCTCGATCGCCCGCTGGATCTTCTGCGGCGCGACCGGCGGCGGGTTGCCATCGGCCGCCTGGGCCGGCGACATGAGCAGGCAGAGGATGGCCACGAGCAGGCATCTGCCTACCGCAGCGACGCAGCCACCAAAAAAACGGGCCGGGAACTCCAAAGCAAGCCTCTCCGATTCGGTCCTCATTTGTTCCTGACCAGCCCGCGCCACACCTCTGCGACTCTTCCGATGCTAATGGTTTTCGGTCGCAGCGCTGAATAGTAGGCTGAAAAGCTGGCAACAGGCTGATATTGGTTTGCCGGTTTTGGGTCTGGGGCGGATACTGCAGGGGTTGCTCGATGTGAGCAGAGACCGTTCATACTGGAGGGATCACAGGAGTGTCCACCGCCGCCCGCCCCAAGACGCTCGACGAGATTCTGCAGGAGTTCGCCCAACATCGCAAGTTGATGAAGGATGAACTGCAGAAGGTGATCATCGGCCAGAACGAAGTCATTGAGCAACTTTTTGCCGCCATCTTCACCCGCGGGCACTGCCTCCTAGAGGGAGTCCCCGGACTGGCCAAGACGCTGATGGTGTCGACGCTGGCCCGGATCCTCGACGTCGGCTTCAAGCGAGTGCAGTTTACGCCCGACCTGATGCCCTCCGACATCACCGGCACCAACGTGCTGGAAGAGGACGAGTCGGGCCGCCGTCGGTTTCGCTTTGTTGAAGGGCCGATCTTCACGAACATCCTGCTGGCCGACGAGATCAACCGCACCCCACCCAAGACGCAGGCCGCGCTCCTGCAGGCGATGCAGGAACGGGAGGTATCGGTTGGCCAGGAGACGTACAGCCTTCCCGATCCATTCTTCACAATCGCCACGCAAAACCCGATTGAACAGGAAGGCACTTACCCGCTGCCTGAGGCACAACTCGACCGCTTCATGTTTAACATCAAGGTCGGCTATCCAACCGCCAGCGAGGAGGAGCAGATCCTGATGGCGACCACCCGCGCGGAGAAGCCCGAGGTGCGGAAGGTGCTCTCAGGCCGGGCGATCGTCAACATTCAGAAGCTTGTGAGCAGCGTGGCGGTCAGCGAATATGTGGTGAAGTATGTGGCAAGGCTTGTGCGGGCCACCCGGCCCAAGGATGCTCAGGCTCCGGCTTACGTCAAGGAACTCGTCGACTGGGGAGCGGGGCCGCGGGCCGGACAGTTTCTGATCCAAGGGGGCAAGGCGATGGCCGCTATGGACGGACGCTTCAGCGTCTCGTTGGATGACGTTCGCCGGATCGCCGTGCCCGTCTTGCGGCACCGGATCGCCACGAACTTCCAGGCCCAGGCCGATGGACTCACTAGCGAATCCATCATCGAACGCCTTGTCCGCGAGACGCCAGAGCCCGAGATTCCGAAACTAGTGAAGTAACGAGAGCGTTGGCCATGGTGCGGGCAGTCGAGGAATACCTCAAGCCGGAAGTCGTGCGGCAGATCGCGCGGCTCGATCTTCGAGCGCAGTTCATCGTGCGTGGCTTTCTGCAGGGGCTCCATGCCAGCCCCTATCAGGGCTTTTCGGTTGAGTTTAGCGAGCATCGCAAGTATGCCGCAGGCGACGACCCCAAGGACATCGATTGGCTCGTCTATGCCAAGACCGACAAACACTATGTCAAGAAGTTTGAGGCGGAGACCAACATTACCGGCTATCTGGTGGTCGACGCGAGCGCTTCGATGGCCTACACCTACCGACAGCAACTCTCCAAGCTCGACTATTCCATCTCCCTGGCTGCCGCCCTCTGCTGGCTGATGGTTCACCAGCAGGATCCTTGTGGCCTGATGATCTTCGATGAGAAGCTCCATGCCAGCCTGCCGGCCCGCTCGAAGCGGTCGCAGATCGCGCAGGTGCTCTCGCTGCTGGCGAAAGTGAAGCCGTCCGGAAAGACCGATATCGCCCGCAGCCTCATGCAGGTGGCCGCGATGCTCCGGCACCGCTCGCTGGTGATGATCTTCAGCGATCTACTCGCCGACCCGGAGCCGGTCCGCGAATCGCTGCTGCGCCTGCGGCACCGCGGGCACGACGTGATCGTATTTCACATACTCGACGAGGCGGAAGTCTGCTTTCCCTTTGATGGAATGGTGGAGTTTACGGAGCCCGAGTCGCTCGACCGGCTGGTGGTCGACGCCGATGCGGCCCGCCGGCAGTATGTCGAGGCGGTGGAGGCGTTTCGCGAGGACTACCGCAAGACCTGCTTCCACGCCGGGGTGGACTACGTGCCGCTCGACACAAGCATGCAGTTTGACCGGGCGCTGATGGGATATCTCGCCAGCCGCCGCACTCGGTTTTAAGCCGCCGTCGGCTGGTTCCAGCGTCGCAT
>JBAXUW010000246.1:0-4651 GCA_037129495.1 Planctomycetota bacterium
GGAAACTCAAACTTGATGATCGAACTGGCCGGGAAGCTGTCGAAATCGTGGCCCGATGTCTTTGCCACCACGGAGATTGGATCCCGCAAACCGCACGACGCAAACGGCACTGTCAGCTGGTGGCAGGCCATGTCGCCGAGTGCCCCGGTTCCGAAATCCCACCAGCCCCGATGCTGGAAGGTGTGGTAGAGCCCAGGCCAGTATTCCCGTGAAGGCGCCACGCCCAGCCAGGCCTTCCAGTCGAGCCGCTCCAGCGCCTTGCCGATTTCCTGCTGCTTCTGTTTCAGGAGATCGGCAACGATTGTGGAGACCTCCTCGGCGGTGGTGGTGGGGTCCTCTTGGCCGTCCACCTCCGCCATTGCCTGCGTCTGATATTTGCGGATGTTCATCCGCCGGCCCGGACCCTGGGCCCAGACCGGCCGATTCGACCAGGCGTAGACTTCCTTGAGCGTGCCGAGCACGCCCGACTTGATCTGGGCGATCGCCTCTCGAGAGGAGGGGAGGGCCGTGCCCTGGTTGCCCATCTGAGTGCAGACGCCCATCTCTGCGGCGACATTCGCCAGCAGCCGGGCCTCGTAGATCGTTCGCGTCAGCGGTTTCTGCGTGTAGCAGCTGATGCCCAGCCGCATTGCTTCGAGCGTCGCTGGCGCATGCATGTGGTCGGGCGTGCTGATCGTGCAGATGTCGATATTCTTGCCATGCTTGGCAAGCAGTTCGCGGTAGTCAGTGAACCGCTCTGCAGCCTTAAACTTCTCCGACTTGCCCTTGTTTTCGAGCGTGTTCCGATCGACGTCGCAGATGGCGATGACGTTGCCGAAGAGTGCCGCGTTGTCAGAGTCGCTGCTCCCCTTGCCACCCACCCCGATGCAGGCAACGTTGGGCATCTCCAGGGCGGAATCGCTCCAGGCCTGCCGATTGCCGGCGGCAACAAAATAGCCGGCACCGGCCAGGGAGGCGGTCTGCAGAAAACCTCGGCGCGTCGTGGCGGGCGTGGCGGGCATGACAGGGGTCCTTTTTGTAATCACGGAAGTGGGTGGGGGTTGGGAAAAACATGGCAAAGCCTGATGAAAGCTGATAAAACTTGGCGAAATCTGGCAGCACAGACCCAGCCCCAAAAGCCTTCACTATAATCCGTCAGGTTCTTGGCGGATAGCCTTCGCGGGCCATCGGCTGCGGGGCAAAGTTGGCCTGTTGTGACGGTTCTGCGGGCTGTTTGACTCCCCCCGCGAATAGCGGGTATGAAACGAAAGTCCGTCAGATCCGTTTTTCCCCCGACCCTTTTTTGCAGAGACACCGAACATGATCCTCGGAAAACTTTGGAAAGCGCTCGCCGCGCAGCTGAATAAGGTCGCGAATTACTTCTGGACGGCCGACCCGGTCGCCCAACTCCAGTATGAATACGACAAGGCGGTCGACCAAATGAAGGAGGGCCGCGAGGGCCTAGAGCAGTATCGGGCGCTTGTGGAACGGGTGCTCCGGCAGGTGAACAGTTGCCGCGAGCACATGGCGGCGCTCGAGGCCCGCGTCAAGGCCTACCTGCAGGCCGGTGAGCGGGAGACCGCGTCAAGGTTTGCCCTCGAACTGCAAAAGGCCAAGAAGGACCTCGCTGAAAATGAAGCCCAGCTCACATTGCACGAGACCGCCTACGACAACAACGTCACCAAGGTGAAGCATGCCACGAAGAAACTCAGCGACCTGAAAACAAAGATCCAGAAGTATGACGCCGACCTGAAGCTCTCGCGGGCCGAGTCCGAACTCGCCAAACTCGCCACGAGCTTTAACTTCGACATCACCACCGACTTTGGTCAGATCGAGGACGTGATCCAAGACAAAATCGGTCTGAACCGGGCAAAGGTTCGCGTCGCAGCCGACCTCTCCGGCGAAGGTCTCGAAAAGATCAAGGCGGAAGAGAGCGTCGAGAAGAACATGGCAGAGTCGGCCCTCCGCGAGTTTGAGGTTGCGATGGGCATGGTCACTCCCGAGACGGCCGGCGTGAAGGCCGATGACAAGGAACTCGGCAGCGATCGCGTGCGGCAGACTGCGGGTTAACTGCGGGTGAGTTGTTCGCGTGAGCTGAGCCCACCCAGCCCACACGAGACCACCCAGCCTACTCAGAGGAAATGCCCCGGTGACAGATGCCGCCCCCACACCCGTGCTGCCGACCACACAGCCGACCACACAGCCGACTGCGCCGACGGCCAGCCAGCCGGCAGCGCAGGGTGCGCCCGCTCTGGGAACGGCCAACTCGGCCGGCCCTTCCGCCGCGTTGCCGGCCTGGTGTCCGCCGTGGGCGGAGCGGCTCGGCGACGCATATCTCTCGGGTACAAGCTGCGTGTTTCTGTTGCATGGCAATGTCCGCGACCTGGTGCCGCTCGGGGCCCCGGACGTCCAGCCGCCGGCGGGCTGGGGCACCGCCCCCGATTTTCTGGCCCGCGAACTCTTCGGCCGGTGGGACATTGTTCTGGCGTATGACGTTGGCAAGGGCCTGCGGCCGTTGGCCGGCCCCGATGCTTCGCGGCTCCGGACAATGGCGCAGTGGCTGACCGAGCGGCTCGGCAACGCCTCCAACTGGCCACGCGATCCCGATCAGGCGATTGCCGCCATTGACGCGATTCTCGAGCGTAACCTCATCGACCCACCCGAGCAGCGGAAGCGGATCGCCGTTGTGCTCGACTATGGCCAGTATCTCGCCCCTGTCGGCGATGCGGCGTCGAGCGCCCGGGCCGGGGCTGGCCGGCTGGTGCGGATTCTAGGCTGGGCCACGAATCCGCTGCTGCGGCGTGTGAATGTGGCGATTGTGCTGCTCACGGACAGTCTGGCGGAGATGCATCCGCGGCTCGTGACCAATCCCGCCGTGACAACAATCAGCGTGCCGCTGCCCGACGCCGAGGAACGCCAGCGGTTTGCTCTCTTCACCGCTGCCGCCACCGGGATGCCAGCGGCTCAGATGGATGCCGTCAGGCAAACCGCCGCGGTTGCCGGCGGCCTGACGCTTGAAAGCCTGCGGGCGGTGATCACGATGTCGGCCCGCGACGGCTCCGCGCCCGACGGCCCCGAATTCGCCGCCAAGAAGAAGGACCTCATCGAACGCTCCTGCCAGGGCCTCGTGGAATTCATCCAGCCGCGGCTCACTCTCGATGCGGTCGCCGGTCATGCCGAAGCGAAGAACCGGCTCGAGAGTGATGCCCGCGCGATCAAGCGAGGCCAGTTTGAGAGCGCCCCGATGGGCTATCTGATCTGCGGGCCGGTCGGCACGGGCAAGAGCTTCATTGCGGAGTGCTATGCCGGCAGCGTCGGCATCCCCTGCGCCATGCTCAAAAACTTCCGCAGTAAGTATGTCGGCGAGACGGAGGGCAACCTCGAGCACGCGCTCGACGTGCTGCGCGGCTTGGGGCCCGTCGTCGTCGTCATCGACGAGGCCGACGCCGCCCTCGGGAATCGACAGTCGGACGGCGACTCGGGCACGTCGGCCCGCGTCTTCTCGATGATCGCTCGGCAGATGGGCGACACCCGCTACCGCGGCAAGATTGTCTGGATGCTGCTCACCAGCCGCCCCGACCTGCTGCCGATCGATTTGAAGCGGCAGGGCCGGGCAGAGGTGCACATTCCGCTCTTCTATCCGCACGATCAGGCGGAGATGGATGCGATGTTCACAGCGATGGCCCGCAAGAGCCATGTGAAACTGGCGGCCGGGCTCCCCGGCCCGATCGACCTGTCGCAGGGGCTCTCTGGAGCCGATATCGAGAGTGTTGTGCTGGCTGCCCGCCGAAAGGGCTTGGAGCGGGCCGCCGATGCGGGTCAGCCCAATCCCGACACGATCTCGCCAGAAGACCTCAAGGCGGCGCTCGATGATTTCATGCCGTCGGCACAGGGTCTTGAGAAAGAGATGCAGGAGATCGCGGCGGTGCTTGAATGCACCGAGAAGCGGTTTCTGCCAGACCGCTGGAAGGAGCAGGTCGGTATGCCAGGCGGTCGGGCTCACTTGCAGGAGCGTCTCGCGGCGATCCGCGAGGTGATCGGCTCCTAACGCGTAGCCTGTTCACGACCAAACAATGAACCAGATCATGAAGCAGTAGAATTTTCTTGTTTTCGTAAGCACCCCTGAGGAGATCTCAAGTATGGCAAATGCATCTGCAGGCAAGACCCCGTGGTTTGATGAATCGAGCGAGGCCCCGATGCTGGCCGAATACGCCCGGAAGCTGGACTCGTTTCTCGATGTCGTGGCCGACGGTCGCGTCGACATAAAGGAGATCGAGGCGCAAGAGCATCGCGTTGTGGCCCTCATGAAGGAGGTCGAGCCGCTCTTGTCGCCCGAGGCCCACGAGAAGGTCACCCGGCTGCTCTGCGAGGTGACGGCCTACGATCTGATGAACGCCTTCCACATGGCGGGTAAGTCACGGCCGTCGACGAAGTTTCGCGGGTAGTCTGGTATGTCGAGTAGTCTGATCAGTGTGTTTTTCCTACGGAACGGTCCGTCGTCTGCGGAGGTATGTGATGGCAAGTGAACCCAAGGCCCCATTCTGGCTGACGGTGTGGGTGGTGATCCTCGGTCTTGTCGGGCTGGCGGCCTGGCGATCTGGGATGCTCGACCAATTCGGCATGGGGGGGCCGGGCGGTGGGGCCGGCAAGCCGGCGGCACGGCAGGCAGGAC
>JBAXUW010000247.1:0-4599 GCA_037129495.1 Planctomycetota bacterium
AAGACCGAGCCGATCAATGGCCTGAAGCCAGAGGGACTGAAGCCAGAGGGTCATACACCAAAGAATGCCAACGGCCTCCTCATCAACCGGCAGCAGATCTGGATGTGGGGCTTCACCTTCAAAGTGACCCCAGACGGCCTGCGCAGCGATGCGTTGCGGGTGGGCGGCATAGACCTGAACGCCACCTACGCGTTCCCCAAGGACACGTGGACGCACGTGGCCGTGGTGTTCGACAGAAACGGACATTGGCTGCTCTACGCCAACGGCACGCTCGTCGGCGAGAAGAAGCCGGATGTGTTGATGCTATCCGAATAGGCCCGCCCCGAAGGAGCGATTGAAGTTTATGAACTACACATTGAGAGATCAGCACGAAATGAGAATGAAGCTCTGCGGCTTGCCGTATATTGCAGGCAGCTTGCTGCTTACGCTGCTGCTGGCCCCGTCCAACGCGATCGCGGAGGAGCCGAAAGCCGATGTCCAGCCCGCGCCGGGCGTTGCGGCGAAGGTGCTGGCACTCACCGGTGCCCAGACGCGGATCGTATGGCTGCGAAACAAGCAATGGCAGACCAACAAGGGCGGGATCGAGGGTGGCGTCGGCTGTTCGATCATGGCTTTCGATACAGCGTGGAAAGGCGAGCGGGAACTCGTGCCCGAGGGCGAGATCTACAACCCGCTGATTTCTCCGAGCGGTCGCCGGGTGATCTACAGCGTGGTGACCAACGGGAAGCTACGGATTCATTGCTTGGACTGGAACGGCGCGAACAGCCGCGTGCTGGGCGATGGGTTTGCGTTGTGGGCATGGCGCGACCCGGCCACGGGCAGCGAATGGGTGTATGCGAGCGATACAGTCGGCAAGTCCGCTTTCGTCGACCGCTTCCAGGTCGATAAGCTGGAAACCAGGGAGCGGATTTATACGGGACCCCTGCAGAACCGCTTCTCCCTTTCCGCCGACGGCACCCGGGCGGTGGGTGAGTTTCCGCACCCCCTCGTCAGCATGTTCTACACCCGTACAGGCCAGATGGACCGCAAGGACTATCCCCCCGGCTGCAACACCTACATCGCGCCCGACAACTCCTATTTCGTCACCATCATGGACGGCAGCCACGCTGGCGTTTACCTCTACAAGCCCGACGGCAGCAGCCGTCACTTCAGCCTGATCCCGCCCGGACTCAAGCCCGTGACGGACGGCAGCAAGGGATGCATGTGGAACCCCAAATGGGCGTCCGACGCCCGCCACATGTCCGTGGCTGGCCCGTTCAGGCAACTGGGTCCCAATCATGCCGACATCTGGCTCGGCCAGTTCGCGGACGATTTCAACTCAATCGCGAAATGGGTGCAGGTGACCGACAACGCCTACATGGACACCTATGCCTACGTTTGGGTCGATCCGGGGGTGGGCCAGTATGCGGGCGAGGCGCCCTATACGCTGGCGGTGAAGTCGGATGTTAACGGTCCCGGTGATTGGCAATGGGACTACGGCAACGGCACCAAGGGAACGGAGGGCAAGCACACCTACAGCCAGGCTGGCACTTACGCGATCACGGCCAGGCAAGGCGACCGCACGCTCGAGGGAACGGTCCGCGTGGCCGAGCGGGTGGCGCCAAAATTCCTCAACTCAGTGGTGCTCGATGACCGGCGCGTGCTCCTCACGTGCAGTGAGCCGGTCCAGGCGGTGGCGGCCAAGGTGACACTGGAGAGCGGCACGGCCGCCACGAAGCTGGGCATTGACAGCGAAGGCCGCGGGATCATCGCCGAGTTTGCCGCTCCCTTGGCGGCAAAGGAGACACTGACAGTGACCGGCGTTACCGACTGTGCCCAGGTGCCTAACGAGATGGCCGCGGCGAAGACGCCGATCGCCATGCCCGACTGGCCCTCGAATCGTGCCGGCTTGCGCTATCTGTGGCAGAACGCCCGGACGCGCAACGTGATCTTCGACGAGCGAATCGGGCTTCCGGTCACCTCCGCGCTTAGCGGCGGCCCACAGGCGCGCTTCAATCGGTTCGGCAACGCGTTGGCTGTGGGCGGGGGGTTCGAACTCGACCCCGGCTCCCCTGGCCGCATCCTCGAAGGCATCAATCAGACGCACCAGTTCAGTTTCGAGATCGTGGTGGCGTCCGCTGATCTCGCGCAGACCAAGGGCGACGGCGACAAACCCATCACCATCGTTGGTTGGAACTACGAATGGCGGAACGGCATCTTCTGGCTCTTCCAGGAGAAAGATAAACTGCTGGTGGGGCTCTCCAAGACGTGGGGCGATGGGAAGCCCGAGGTGTTCGAGATGGCCACGCTACCCGACACCAAGCCCCACCATGTGATCGTGAGCGTGGCCGCCAAGCGGCTCGCGCTCCACCTCGACGGCAAGAAGGTGAAGGAGATCGATCCATCGCCGGCGTCGTTCATCGAGGTGGGGGCGCCCGCGATTCGGTTTGCCGTCTACGACTGGCGCGGCCAGTTTGAGTACCTCGCCATGTACAACCGTTTCATCGAGGAGCCCGAGGCGGCGAAGAACGCGGCGGCGGTGGCCGCGGAGCTGGCCAAGCGCACCACGCTCCCGCGGATTGAGTTGCAGGCCAAACTCGTGGCGACGTCCACCCTGCCTCAGCCCAAGGATATCGCCCCATACCGCAACGTGCTCATCGTGAATGAATACGAAGTGGAGCAGGTGCTGAAAGGCGCGTATGCGCCGAAAACGATCCGCGTGGCGCAGTGGGGAATGATCGACCTGAAGGCGACTCCGCTGGCGGCACAGAAGCCGGGCACGAGCGTGAAGCTGGTGCTGGAGACGTTTGCGGATCACGACGAACTGGAGTCCGAGCTGATCTCCGACACGCTCAAGGAGAACTTCGACTTGGATCTCTTCACGGATGTGAACCTGTGATGAACAAGGAGCCACCCATGCGAACCAGCCCGAACCCCGTGAAATTGACCTGCCCCCCTTAAACGGCACCACTTCCAGAGCGATAATCTGGTGGTGTCACAACCAAAGGAGGGCAGATTACAATCGGCCTACCGGCACAGCCTGCGAAAGGTTTCGTAGATTCCAATGGAGAGCAGCAGTTCGCTGGCCCAAGGTGCTCATCGAGCGGTGGTCCGCCGGTCCCGGGGCTTCGGCGCCTTGCGTCCGACATGGGTCACAAGCTGTGGATGTCGATCGCGGGCAGCTCGTGCAGGCCGATGACGACCGGGCAATCTTTCAGGCGACGGATAGACGAGCTGCCCGACATCGACATCCACTGACGGCGTTCCATGCCACGGTGCGGACTGCCCGCGAGAAGAGTGGTTTCAAGGCCGGTCTGCGCCAACGAGAAAAATTCGGCTTGAGCGTGGATAGGAAGCTCCTCGGCACCTCCACGATCGGACCGCATCCAGCCCGACCAGCCCCGGCTGTTGCTTCTCATGATCCGCCCTCGGCCGACCCTTGACGAAGTGCCATTGGCCGACCTATCCTTGAAAGGGCTGGACTTCTCTCACCTGGGCGCCGATGGGAACAGGAAGCACGAGACATGCCCCTTCTGCCAACCCGCACGACGCTCGGCGTCCTGAGCAGCCTGTGGGCGGCCGCGATGCTAGGGGCCGGCGGTGGCGTGGCGGCCGGGGCGGCTGAGCGATCCGATCCACGGCCGCCGAACGTGATATTTATCCTCGCAGACGATCTCGGCTGGGGTGACCTCGGCTGCTACGGCGACGCGCACGGCGCGACCCCGCGGCTCGACGCGCTGGCCCGCGAGGGCACGCTGTTCACTCACTTCTACGCCAACAGCCCGGTCTGCTCGCCAAGCCGCTGCGGCTTCTTCACCGGGCAGTACCCGGCCCGGCACCGGGTGCATGGGCACTACGACTCGCGGCAGCTCAACGAGCAGCGGGGCATGTCGCAGTGGGTCGATCCCGAGACCCCGAGCCTAGCCCGGGCGCTCCGCGCCGGCGGCTACGTCACCGGCCACGTTGGCAAGTGGCACCTCGGGGCAGAGGATCCGACGTCGCCCGTCCCGGGCCGGTACGGGTTCGACTTCGTGCGGGCGGTCGATACCGCCGACGCCTCCTGGAACGAGCCGGCCGCCACGTTCTGGCCGAAGTCGACCCGGCTCTTCGTCGACGAGGGCATTCGCTTCGTGCGCGAGAACCGTGATCGGCCGTTCTACCTGCAGCTGTGGACCTACCTACCCCACGGCCCGCTCAACCCCACGCCCGAGCAGATGCGGCCCTTCGATCGCTTCAGCACCCGGCCCGGATCCTGGGACGAGGTGCCCTGGAAGTCGGCGGAGACGGTGTACTACGCGTCGGTCGCCGACCTCGACGCGCAGATCGGCCGGCTGCTCGACGCCCTCGAGGACGCCGGCCTGACCCGCGACACGATCGTGGTCTTCTCGAGCGACAACGGGCCCGAGGACATCCACATCAACAACGCCGGCCACGCCGGCGTCGGCTCCGCCGGCCCGTTCCGCGGCCGCAAGCGCAGCCTGTACGAAGGCGGCATCCGCCTGCCGTTCATCGTCCGCTGGCCGGGGCGGGTGCCGGCCCACCGGGTCGACGAAACGTCGGTGCTCTCCGGGGTCGATCTCCTGCCGACGCTCTGTTCCCTCACCGGCGCCGCGATGCCCT
>JBAXUW010000248.1:0-4586 GCA_037129495.1 Planctomycetota bacterium
CCTCGTGAGGGCCGCGACTGCGTTGGGCCGGTCAGCGAGAAAGCAGCGCAACCGCGGGACAGAGATCACCCACTGCCGCACGGGCACCGGGGGAATGACACGGTCGACGAGATGCGCAGCTGTCTGTGCCATCCGGCGGCCATTGCAGGAGGGACAGACACCGCGGCCCTTGCACGAGACGGTCACGACAAAGCCCTGCCCGCACGACGTACAGCGGGCCCGGCCAAATCCGAAGCAGAGGATGCCATAGGTGAGGTATGACCGCAGCTCCCGTTCGACGTGGTCAAAACGGGATGCTCAGCGACCGCCCGATTCTCGAGCCAGCCTTCGAGGTGCTCGCCGTCTGCACAATCTGCTCCGGCTTCTTCACGACGGTGCTGCCGGAACTCGTGCGGCAGGGGATCGTGACGCTCGACGCATCTTCTGCCACTCGCTGACACGCCGGCCGGCACTGGCTGCCGTCACGACTGCAGGGTGGCCCTCACCTGCATCGCCAACTGCACCATCCCCTTCCGGCGATCGCTACGAGGCTTCGTGCGGAGATGCTGCTCGGCCTGTTCGCCGATCCACGAGGCGATCCTTGACGCGGCCCCCGCATTTTTGCTGCTAAGAAACTGATGATATACGGGCAGCAGCTGGTCGATCACGGCCACCTGGTCGCCACGTGACCCAAACCGCACATGCGTTGCCAGCTTCCAGGCGGCAGGCGTGAAGATCCTCAAGTCGTCCATGACGATGCCCTTGTTAGTAGGCTCCTTCAACGCGGTCACGACTAGAGCCATGAGCAGGGTCGCCAATGCTCTCGTGTGCGTATTTGAGGGCCTGATTTCCAGTCGCTTGATGTTTGTTGCTCCGCCGAGTGAGAAGATCATCCTGTCTTCGGCTGTCATTGTCGCCGAGTCCTCCAGCGATCGCGCTAGCCCTGTCCTCACGAGGAGCTCGTAGCTCTTCGGAAATAACTTCGAAAATCGGTCAAACTCGGTCCGTGACATGAATCCATCCTCGTCCAAGCCTTTCGCGACGTTCCGGCTTGCCTGATCGGCGTTAAACACGTCCTTGTGGTGCGTGTTGAGGTAATAGGGATTTTGCCGAAAATCGTTGGGGATGTCGCTCGCCCTTCGATTCCGCCAGTAGCTGCTACCGTGCATCAAGCCCAGCAGACCACCCGACAGCACAGTGCCCAACACCACCGCAGCCACTTTCATTTTGCTGTAATTTGCCACATTCTTCGGATTGTTCCCTTCGGCGATCGCTTTCAGGTAGATCTCTGCATAGGCCTCCGCATACTGAGGCTGCGTCAGACGCCCCATGTCGTCCACGAGCACGCCCCACCCACGAAGATGTTCCAGCAGGATGCTCAGCGCGATTCTGCTGGCCGGCACGTTGTCGATATCGCTTTTGACGCAACAGCCATGCCTGCCGTACATCGGCAGATAGCCGAACGCCGTCTTCTTGCCTCCCCCACGCAGCTTCCCCGGCCCGAGCACGCCGAAGCCCGGATTCGTGTCCTCCTCCATGAGGATCGAAAAGTGTGCGAGGACGTTGTCCGGCAGAAACTCGGGACTCTTTCCATCGAGCCCCAGCTGCGCACGTTCGGCGGCGCTGAGTTCCCACCACGGGCTGAAGTCGAACGCGCCGCCCGGCACCGGGTCGATGGCGAAGATGTTGCATTCTACCCGCGGTAGGGCGTGGGCGATCGCATGGGCAATCATGTGGCAGGTGACCGCGCCGCGACTGTGGCCGACGAGGTTGACCAGGGTAATCGTCTGCGCCTGATGGGCCGCCTGCAGACCCGCCATGACTTGCATGACCACGTTTCCCCAGCCCTTGCCAAACGCCTTGCTCCGCAAACCCAGACCCGTCGCCGCCGCGCCGTCGTTGGCAGCCCTCACAGACTGCACGAACGCGGACGTGCCCAGCCCCTCCATCAACACCTTGCGGTCCGCCGGGCTCCGGTCATACATACGACAGATAATGGGGAGCAGTCGCTCTGCCTGGTCGCTACTGTGGCCCGTGCCCAGACAGTAGACATTGTAGACGGACATTTTCTCGCCTTCTGGTCGCGGGATGTCAATTGATGGAACTCTCGCCGGCCATGCACCGTTCGTCGATGTATCAGCCGCCAAACGTGATCGATCCAAGAGCCAAAGCATAGGTCGGCCAATGGCATTTCGGCAAGCGTCCGCCGAGCGGGGCGGATCATGAGGAGCAACCGCCGGAGCTGATCGGGCTGGATGCGACCCGATCGTGGAGGCGCCGAAGAGCTTCCTATCCACGCTCAAGACCGGATTTTTCTCGTCGGCTCGAGCCCGCCTTGAAACTGCTCTTCTTGCGGGCCGTCCGCACCGTGGCATGGAATGCCGTCAGAGGCTATGAATGTCGATGTCGGGCAGCTCGTCTATCCGTCCCTGAAAGATTGCCCGGTCGCAAGTGGACCTGCACGAGCTCTCCCCAGTCGGTCGGCGGGCCACGGGCCGGCGAGACGGGCGGTGGCGCCGCTGTACGCGGGCGAAGCCATCCTGGCCTTCGCCCGCTTGCGAACCTCCGGTTCGACGTGGGCCGGCTCCTGCCGGCAGTCGTTTGGTCACTGGCCCCGGCTTGGGTGTAACGCGATGAGTCGGATGTCGCCACCACACCCCGGGCGACAGCTTATGGGTGATGGCTTGGCATACCACGACGACGACGTACCCGGCCCGGAAGCTCGCGTGACGCTGGCGATTCCCGCCAGGAGAGGCGAAGCCGGTCCCTCCATCGGCCGACCTATCCCTACGACAGTCGCCCAGCTTTCCAAAAATCAACCACGTGGAGTCGAACCGGTTTTTCGATCACCGAAGAAACTTCGGCATAGAGACCGCATCCGCCAGCGCGCCGAAGAGCGAGCTGTCTCGCTTTAGCGGCTGCACGCCAGGCACCTCCGCCGTTCTGAGGAGCCCGTAGACGACGTCTCGCAGTCCAGGTTGGCCGCCAACCGGGCCCGAACCGTTGTCGTAATACTTTGCGCGTTTTGTTTCGTCGGTCGTCGCACCGCCTACGATCCGGTGAAGCTGCTGTACCGCCGCCCGTGACTCCGGACTCGGCTTGCGGAGGCTCGTGAAAAAGCGCCCCTCGTAGGACTTGAGCGCATTCTTGACCCGCTCCTGTAGGCCCGCCACGTCCGCATCGGGAATGAAACACCCATAGATGGCTGCGAGGGCACGCGGCAGCATCAACGTACCGCCCGCCTCCAGCCGCACGGGCGTGTCCGCCGGTCCGTAACTCGTGTCTCCTTCAACGTAGAACCAGGCGATCGCGTTCTCGTCGCCCGAATCGACCGGTTTTTTCGTGAGCTTCTGGATCCCCGGCCAACACGCCTCTGGGGCCTCGACAGTATAGTGGTTGCCCTCGGGGGCGCGCACCACCCGCGCGAGCCGCCTCTGACCGGTAGCCGTGAGATAGGAGATCTTCTCCCTCACGGTCCAGAATTCGAAGATGCCCATCGGGTCGCTGTAGCGGAACCCGCACCGCGCGTCGTACCACTGCCACTTCCCAGCGAAATCGACCTGCGCATACTGGTGATTGGGGAACGGCGTCTCCAGGGCGCTGGAAGTCACGTCGCAGGTTCCCGGCTTCAGCTTCAGCGTCTTGCTGATGTAGGCCGGCAGCTTTAGGAGCGGCGCATACTCGTTATTGATGGCACCGTCATCCAGCATCTCCCGCAGTTGGCTGGCATGCCGGGTCATCACGTAGGCGTTCGAATCCTGCGCCGTTGCGATGCTCGTCAGACTCAGCGATTTGGGATGAATTCCGAGGAACTGCAGCAGATACATCAGGCTCGAGTTGACGTAGGTGCAGTTTCCCGTAGGCCGCGACGGGAAATAAAAGATGCGATAACTCTCTTCTGACATAGGACCTGGGCGTTCGCCCAGCTTCCAACTCATAGCCTCACTGTATGCTTCCGGAGGAGCCTGCCACATCGAGTAGGTGAACTTCGTGCGCGTCATCCATTCGAGGTAGGCGCAAAAGGCGAGATTGGCGAGGCTGCGGCACTCTTGAAGGGGATGGAGATGGCGATTTTCAAGGATGAACTTGCTGCAAAGGCGGTTGAGACTTTGGCGATCGTCGAATCTGCCGTCTGGAACCAGACAAAACTTCTTAAGTTGCTCGTGGCGGCCTACGAAGACGTGGCGGAAGATGATCAACCCGTAGTGATGAAGGCTGTTCCCGCTGATGTGATCGGCGGGGCCGAGAGGAAGCGAATGATTAGTGCATCCTGGAGGAGGGGGCATGGACGCCTTCCGTTGACAATCATCGCGGTGCCACGACACACATGCCCTCGTGGCATGTCACCTGCCAGTCAGTCAGCAGATCCAGTGAAGAATAGCCCGCCGATGGGACTTCCACAAGCGTTGCCCGACTGCTGAGCGACTCATGAGCCGGTTGCTCCCGCGTCCTGAGGCTGCCCCGGCTCGGAAAGCGGTTCCCGGATCGCCCGCCTTCCCCTCCGGAGTGGCTTTTTTCAAGGGTCGGCGCGGAGCCTCTCCGAATCCCGCCGCCTGGCGGCTTCGTGGTGACCTCGCGTCCGGCAGCGGTCAGAGGCTGTGGATGTC
>JBAXUW010000249.1:0-4516 GCA_037129495.1 Planctomycetota bacterium
AGTCTGGATCAACCCACCCGAAAATCGGCCAACAGTCCGCACACTTGAACTACCCAACGACACTCAATTCGTTCCGCAGTTGTCTCAAAGTCATTGACACGTTCCGTTACGCCGATCCCATCACTTCCGCTCCGGGCTTGTATGCGTCTTGCGGTAACGCATTCCATCGCTCACTCGCCCCATACAAGCCCCCGGCGTGAGCCGGGGGATCGGAAGTACGGCATCCCGTCGCGTACGCTCAGGTCTTGTTGAAACCTGCACGGGGGGATGGCCGGCGTGGTCGTCGTTCTCACCGATGTCGCACTTTGTCGACGAGCACCGCAGCCAGAATGACCAGACCGAGCACGACCTTCTGCGTGTAGCTCTCGATGTTGGTCAGGTTCATGCCGTTCTGGATCACGGCGATGATGAAGGCCCCGATCAGCGTGCCCAGGATCTTGCCTTCGCCACCCGACAGGGCCGTGCCGCCGACCACGACGGCTGCGATCACGTAAAGCTCGTACATGTTTCCGTACGTGGGCGAGCCGCTCTTGAGTTGCGACGCCATGATCGTACCCCCCAAACCAGCGAGCAGGCCGCAGGCGACGTAGGCGACGAGCAGGACACGCCGGACCGGTACGCCGGAGAGCCGCGCCGCCTCGCGGTTGCCCCCGACGGCGTACAGGTAGCGGCCCAGGATCGTCTGCGACATGAGGACATGCGCGGCGGCATACAGCAAAAGCATCAGCACGACCGCGTGCGGCAGCCCGAAGAGCCCCGTGCCCCGGCCCAGCCAGACGAACGACTCGGGAATCTGGTAGATCGACTGGCCGGCCGAGGCGATGTAGGCCAGCCCGCTCGCGACGAGCATCATCGCCAGTGTCACGATGAAGGGAGGAATTCCGAAGAGCGTGATCAGTGTGCCGGAGAGGCCGCCTAGGAGTCCGCAGACGGCGATCGCCGTCGCGCAGGCGAAGACCATGCCTGCCGTCGATGCCTCCATGCCGCCGCACTGGTCACGAATCAGACGGGTGGCCATGACCGCCGACAGCGCCGCGAGGCTGCCCACCGAAAGGTCGATGCCGCCGGTGATGATCACCATCGTCATGCCGATCGCCATGATCGCGATCACCGCGATCTGGTTGGCAATGTTGAGCAGGTTGTCGGACTTGAGAAAGGTTGGCCAGCGATAGGTCTCCGGCACGAAGATCGGCGGTGACCCGAGCGTCGGGAAGATCTCCTGCATGTCCGAGAGCACGAGCCAGGAAGCGGTCCGTTCCGTGGCTGCCACTGCGTCGAACCTGCTACCGGAGGCCACGACTTTGTTCAGCGCAGCCCGCACGTCCTGCGGTTCTCCCTGCACAACGTCTGCAACCTCCATCCCGGCAGCGACGATCTCACGGCGGAGTGACTCGGCGAGTATTCCGTCCTCCGGCGTTGGGCGAACGGCCACCAGCACGCGGGCGGCGCCTGGCACCTGCCGCCGGATCGACGCAGCAACCCTTCTGGCGGCGGTGTCACCGGTGGCCGACTGCTCCTGGAGCGTGAGCACGCTGAAGACGACGCCCAGCAGGATGAGCACGGCCAGCATGCCATAGTCGGAGGCGAGACGGCGAAGCAGGAACTGCATGAATGAAAGATCCTTTCTGGAACCCGAATCGCGTCAGGCCATCGCCAGACGCATGACTTCTTCCTGGGTGACGGTCGGGCCGTTGATGATCTCGCCAGTGATCCGGCCGTCGTGCATCACGACGATCCGGTCGGCGAGCCCAAGCACCTCGGGCAGTTCGGAGCTGACCATCACGATCGCCTTGCCGCGGGCCGCCAGTGCGTTCATCAGCAGATAGATCTCGTGCCGAGCCCCCACGTCGATACCGCGGGTCGGTTCGTCGAAGAAGAGCACCTCGCAGTCGCGCTCGAGCCACTTGGCGAGCACGACCTTCTGCTGGTTGCCGCCGGACAGGTTTCGTGCCCGTTCTTCCTGATGCGGCACCTTGATGCGGAGCATCTCGACATGGCGGCCGCAGGCCTCGCGTTCGCGGCGGCCGTCCACGAAACCAAACCGTGAGAACCTGCCAAGGTTTGGCAGGGCAAAATTCTCCCGGACCGAGTGGCCCAGTACGAGCCCCTGCAGCTTGCGGTCTTCCGTGAGCAGGCCGATGCCAGCCGCAATGGCATCGCGGGGCGAGCGGATGTCGAGCCGACATCCATCAAGGGTAATCTCACCTGCGTGTCTCTTGTCGGCACCGAAGATGAGCCGGAGTGTCTCCGTGCGGCCGGCACCGACCAGCCCGGCCAGTGCCAGGATCTCACCGGCCCGCACCGTGAACGACACGTCGCGGACGGCCCTGCCCCGGCAGAGGCCGGTGACGGCCAGCCGTGGTGGGCCGAGTGTGATGTTCCGCCGCGGGTATTCTTCGGCCAGCGTCCGACCCACCATCATCTCGATCAGTTCCGTGCGGCCGAGTCCTGCACGTGGCCGGCTGCCCACGTTCCGACCGTCCCGCAGCACGACCACGCGGTCGGCCAAGGCAAAAATCTCGTCGAGTCGGTGGCTGATGTAGATGACGGCGATCCCACGTGCTGTGAGGTCGCGGATGATCTCGAAGAGCCGGCTCACCTCGGCCGCAGTCAGGGCGGCCGTGGGCTCGTCCATGACGATGATCCTGGCATCGCGGGCCAAGGCCCGGGCGATCTCGACGAGCTGTTGCTGTGCGGTGGTGAGCCGGGAGCACGGGGTATCCAGGTCGATCGCCGCGCCGAGCCGGCGAAAGAGCTCGGCAGCCCGGCGGCGTTCCTCCCCTCGCGGCACGAAGCCTACCCGCGTCGACTCCTGCCCCAGGAAGATGTTTTCTGCCGCTGTGAGGCCCGGAACCAGATTGAATTCCTGATGGATGACGGCAATGCCAGCAGCGCGGGCTTCCTGCGGCGAGCGGAAAGCCACCTCCAGGCCATCGAGCTCGAGCACGCCGTCATCGGCGGCATGGGCCCCGCCGAGTACCTTCATGAGCGTGCTCTTGCCCACGCCGTTTTCACCCAGGAGCGCCAGCACTTCGCCTGAATGCACGTCGAGATCCACCCCACGCAGTGCCTGCACGCCGGGGAACGACTTCGTGATCCCCCGCATTGAGAGCAGCGGGATCGCGGAGGTGTCAGACGTCATCGGACAAGTCCTTGTAAACAATAAACCGTTACGTTATGGTTTATGCATGAGATTCGATTCGATTGACTGGAAAAAACAGGCCCTTGACCGCCTGCGGCCGCTGCCGCCCGAGGCGGTCCGCAGTCTCGAAGCGTGGTTTCGGGTCGAGTTGACCTACACGAGCAATGCGCTGGAAGGCAACACGCTTTCCCGCCGAGAGACTGCCGTGGTTCTGGAAAAGGGAATGACCGTCGGGGGCAAGAGCCTCAAGGAACATCTCGAGGCGACCAACCATGCGCGGGCCATCGATTTCGTCTCCCAACTCATCGGCCGTCAGCGCGTCGTTGCCGAGCAGGAAGTCCTTCGCTTGCACGAACTGGTGCTCGAAGGCATCGATCATGCCGGCGCCGGCTCCTATCGCACCGTGGCGGTACGGATCGCCGGCTCGACCGTCGTCATGCCGAATCCTCGACGGGTGCCAGATCTGATGCGGGATTTTTCCGATTGGCTCCAATCCGGATCCGCCCTCCACCCGGTGCACTTCGCCGCGGAGGCGCATTTCCGGCTCGTGAGCATACATCCCTTCATCGACGGCAATGGCCGTACCGCGCGGCTGCTCATGAATTGTCTGTTGATGATCCACGGCTATCCCCCGGCCATCATCCGTCCTCGCGACCGGGCAGCCTATCTGGGGGCTCTCGAAACAGCACAGCTCGGCGGTCCCAGGACGGCCTACGACAGCCTCATCATTCGCGCGGTGGATCGGTCGCTCGACATCTACCTCGATGCCGCGGGCGACGGGGCCGGTCGCACCCGGCAGGCTGCGGCCTCGCCGGCGGGGATGCTCTTGAAAATCGGTCAATTGGCCAAGGCGGTCGGTGAGTCTGTGCCAACGATCCGCCATTGGATGAAGCTCGGCCTGCTGCATCCGGCACAGTCGACGCCCGCTGGCTACCAGCTTTTTTCGACCGAGACTGTCGACCGCTGTCGTCGGATTCAAGTGCTCAAAGGCCGCCGGCTTACACTCGCGGAGATATGCGTGACGATCGATGCATCTGGCGAACCCGGCGGCACGTCGTAGACGGCCACGGATCTGGTGGCGACGGTGTCTTACGAAGAAAAGCCGAGCCCTGCCAGTGTGATCGTCGCTCATCGGCCGGCCTCTGGTGCGAGTGTCGGATCCTTGTCCGCGTCAGTCTTGCGGTAGAGGCTCGTGGGAATGAGTATCTGCGGCGGCAGCGTTTCACCGCGAGACCACCGAACAATCGCCTCGACGATCTGCACGCCCATCTTGTCGGGAAACTGGATCGGATCGGCGTAGATCTTGCCATCGCGGATGGCCTGCCTTCCCTCCGGCTGGCCATCGAAGCCGACGATCACGATCTGCTCCGTCTT
>JBAXUW010000025.1:0-23631 GCA_037129495.1 Planctomycetota bacterium
CTCCACCATGGGCTCCACCATGGCGACTCTCGTCGCCCTCTTCATGCCTGGGGGAGCGTTCTGCTGACGCTCCTGCTCGTTCTGGGCAAAAA
The DNA here is from genome assembly GCA_037129495.1 of Planctomycetota bacterium. Taxonomy (GTDB): domain Bacteria; phylum Planctomycetota; class Planctomycetia; order Pirellulales; family UBA1268; genus CAMCQY01. Next base: position 93 of record JBAXUW010000025.1, read on the forward strand.
CAAAAACGAAACCTGGACGGCTCACTGATCCGCCTCCAAGACGGTCTTGCCTCTCCCCACCTCAACCTCGACCTCTCGAAGCTCAGGTGTAATCTGCTGGCGCCAGTTCCTTCTTTCCGCGTGGCATTGGTTGCCTCCCTCGGTTTGCTCCACCCCCAGATTCTCTCTCTGGAAGTGGTGCTGCTTAAGGGGGGCAGGTCATCGGCCACTGACCCCTGCCCTCTGGGCTGACTTCTGGTTACAAATAAATGCATGGATGCAGTCGATCAATTGCTGGCCGAGCATGCCCCGTGGGCCGGGCGTGATCTCCACTGGCCACTGACGCCGTTTGAGAGTTTCCTTTGGCTCGAAGACCGGCCCCAGTTTCCGCTGCTGTTCCGCGTCGATCTGCGGTTTGACGGCAGGATCGATCCAGAGTCGATGCGGGGAGCTTATCGCTTTGCGCTGGGCCGGCACCCGCTGCTGCGGTCGACGATCCGAGCGGGCCAAGGGGCCGCCACCTGGCATGCGGCCGCGATCGGCTGGCAGGAGCTGGAGCTATTTTCGGGAGAAGTAAGTGACGAGCCGCGCATGGAGTGGGTCGATCTGACGCAGGTGGCGGGCCTGCGGGGCGGACTCCGGCAGACCGACACCGGCTGGGACGTGCGACTTGAGTTCCACCATGCCTGCTGCGACGGGCAGGGAGCGCGGATGTTTATTCAGGATCTCGTGATGGCCTATGCCGTCTTACGGAAGTGCTGCGATCACACCACGCCATTCCTGCCGATCGATATTTCCCACCTCGATCGCCGGGGGCAGTTCACGGGCCCTGGTGCAGTGATCCCGCACCTGCGGCGAATGCGGAGCACGCTCCGACTGCTCACGCCCCGGCCGCGGCCGGCGGCAAAATTTCACTCAGCGGTGGTATCTCACCAGCTCTCCACACCGCCCACGGCCAGCACCGCGCTCCAGCCCACCGGCCTGTGCAGCTACACCTTCCAGCCAGACGTTGTCTCGCAGTTGCAGGATGTCCAGCAGCATAACGGAGCAAGCTTCAACGACGTGGCGGTGGCGATCCTCTTCGAGGTGCTCGGCCGTTGGCAGCGGGACCACGGGGCTTCTGCCCGTTCGTGGATTCGCGTTACGGTGCCCGTCGACCTCCGCTCCCGCGAGGACGAACGCTTGCCGGCGGCAAACCGCTACACATACCTATTCCTCAACCGCCGGGTGGGAGCCTGCGGCGAGTGGTCTGGCCTGCTGGCCGGCGTGCAGGCCGAACTTCAGGCGAAGCGGCAGTCGCGAGAGGGGCTCTGCTTGCTGGCGACTCTGGGGATCATCTCGCGTTGGCCACGGCTCTTTCGCTGGATCCTGCGACTGCCGCTCTGCCTATCGACTGCGGTGCTCACGAACCTGAGCGATCCCACTCGCCGGCTCCGCAAACGACTCCCCGTCGATGCCGACGGCTTCTTCTGGCTCGACGGTGCCCGCTGCTATGACGTGCGGATTGTTACGCCGCCGCTGCGGCCCCAGACCCACTGGGGCTTGGGGCTGGTCGAATATGCCGGGCGGATGACAGTTCTCTTCCGGTACGACGCCACGACGATCGATGCGGAGGCGGCTGAGCGAGTGACGGCCGACTATGTCGCGGCGCTGTCTCAATGGCTCAAGAGTTCTTGAGGCACGGCCTGCCACTCGGCTTCCGTGGCGGCAGCCGTGGCTGGCGCTCCGACGGGGCTGTGCGGGTCGCCCTCTCCAGCGCTCTTCTGGTGGTGCATGCGGTGAATGCACACCCACCGAAACGGACGAACATCCGCTCCAGCCACGGTGGGAACTCGGCCGAGCGGTCCCGAAGATGAAATTGCCCACGATCAGGTAGGCAGGGAAAAGCTCGGACATCTCCCTTTTGACTCTGCCGCAGAATCTGTTGGTACATTTACGTTGAAGAGCCCATTTGCAGGAGACATTCCATGACGATCGCATTTTTCGGCACGGGCCTGATGGGCACGGGATTCGTTCGGCGGTTGCTTTCGCAGGGGCACGTGGTGCACGTGTGGAACCGTTCGCCTGCATCGGCACGAGCGCTTGAATCGCACGGCGCCAAGGTGTTTGCCACCGCCGCCGATGCTTTGGCGGGAGTCGATCGGGTGCACCTATCGCTGGCCGATGACGCTTCGGTAGACGCGGTCCTTGAACCACTTGCCGGGGTCATTTCGGCGCGGTGCTGGATCATCGACCATACGACGACCCGGCCGAGCGCGACCGGCGAGCGGGCCCGCCGCTGGACGGGCAGGGGCCGAGTGTATCTTCACGCACCGGTGTTTATGGGACCGGCCAATGCGGCGGAAGGGACCGGCGTGATGCTGCTCTCGGGAGACCCCCAACAGTGCGCGAGAGTCCTGCCGGAACTGGAGCAGATGACCGGCAAGGTGATCCAACTCGGGCCGCAGCCGGAACGGGCGGCAGCCTACAAGCTCTTCGGTAACCTGGCGTTTCTGGGGATGTCGGCGCTGGCGGGCGACATCGTGCGGCTAGCCCATGCCGACGGTGTCGATCCGCAGGATGCGGCGGCAATGTTTCAGCAGTTTAATCCGGGCGACTTCTTTCCAGCCAGGTTTGCGAAGGTGGTCAAGGGCCCGTTTGAGCCGGCGTCGTTCACCGTCAGCATGGCCCGCAAAGATATCCGGCTCATGGTGGATGAGGCGGCCGAGCATGGCTATCCGCTGGCCATCATGCCGGCGGTCGCAGCGGAATATGATGCAGCGATTGCCCGCGGCGAGTCCGGGCTGGATTCATCCGCCGCGTTTCGACAGTTGGGCAAGTGATCAGCTGCTGGGCGGGAGTTCGGAGCAGACCATCTCTTCGGCGTTGCTGGCGACAACACCACCGACTACGAGCCCAGCGATCGCAAGCCGCTCAAGCTCTCAAAATCTTATCCCACAAGGTGGAGGGTCTGCGTAAGGGAGGGTGCAGGCCGGTTGAATTGGCCTTGTCTCCCCTATCGAGCGTGATACTTTCCTCGCCCGTGTCCGCGTTTGGAAGAAAGCTCACTTGAACGGTTTATGTCCTTTATGGCGTCAGTGCCCGCCCGTGTAACTTCCCTGGCGCTGTGGATGACCGTAGCAGCTACCCTCTGGAGCAGCGCTGCTGGCGGACAGGATCGTGTCGAACTGCTGCCGCCGATCGACTTCAACCTCGAGGAGAATTTCTTCGCCAATGAGCCAGTCTCGGATGTCGATCCGGGGGCGGCCACTCCCAAGCAGGGTGTGAAGACACCCTTCGGCTCGTCGGCCCCAGTCACGATCGGCGCATTCTGGGCGCCGGCAGTCGACGTCTCCGGCCAGCCCGCCACACTCGGCATGAACGCGGAGTATGCCCGAGTCTCTTTCCCACTCGTCGTCCCTCGGGAGGGAGGCCCGCTCTGGCTCGGGATTGCGAAGTTTGGCCGACTCGAGCTCGCCACCACCGCCATTCTTCCCGATTCAAAGCTGCCAGTGCCCAATCAGCTCTGGCTTGTCGAGACTGGGTTTTTTCACCTCCGTCCCCTTGCCAACGGCGCCGCAATGGGTGGTACTTTTCTCTTCGGCTCGGCGAGTGATCGGCCCTATGCGGCTGGCCGCGATCTCACGCTCATGGCCGTCGCTTTTTACAACCGTCCCGCAGCCAATGATCGCGACGAGTGGAATTTCAGCATCGCCTACTCGCCCACGGCGGAGCTTCCTTATCCGCTGCCGGGCATCGCCTATGTCTGGCGGCCGTCCGACACACTCGAAGCGAAGATTGGGCTGCCCGCGTCGATCGAGTATCGGCCCGACGACAACTGGACGTTCACCGCAAACTACTTTCCGCTCGTGAATTTCGTCAGCACGGCCCGCCGTCGACTCAGCGAGCGGCTTGCTCTGCTGGCCTACTATCGCACCGACACCCAAACGTTTTTTTTGGCCGATCGCCTGATGAATAGCGAGCGGTGTTACGTGTTTGATCAGCGTGTCGCTGCCGGCCTAGAACAGACGATCGGACGGGGCTTCTCACTAGAATTTACCACCTCGTATGTCTTCGATCGCTCGCTCTTTCAAGGCACAAACTTTACGTCGGGCCGTACCGATGTCGTGGCGTTTGACCCCGGCTTGGGCATGTCGCTCCAGCTCTTGTGGCGTCGGTAAGAGCAGAACCTCGGAAAGGTTGCGACCATGTTCAGCTCGGGGAAACCCTAGCCACCCTGGCCGGCCCGCAGGCGGCGGGCAGTGGCATCGAGAGTGTGGAGTTGGGCGGTGCAGAGCTTTACAATCTCCCGCTCGTCGAGCTGGGCAATCTCGGCCGCCGGGATCACGCGGCCAAACTCCAGACGGATTCGTCCCGACTGCGGCAGGAGCTGCGTGCGAGGCCAGCACTCATAGGCGCCGACGATGGCAACCGGCACGATCGGCACGCCGGCCTTCTTGGCCAGCAGAGCAAACCCGCTCTTGATCTCGCCGAGTTGCCCCGTAGAGGTCCGAGTGCCTTCGGGATACACAACCACCGCGGCGCCGTCGCGGAGCCGGCCGATGACGGTTTTCATTGCTTTGACCATTGAGGCGTTGCGGTCGATCGGCACGGCGTCGAGCGCGCCGATTACAATGGCGAGGAGCCGAGAGCGATAGAGCGAGCTGCGGGCGAGGCTCGAAAGCCGACGGTCGATCGCCAGCCCGAGCAGGAACGGATCGAGTTGGCTCTGATGGCTCGACAGGATGAGAAGACCGCCGGTCAGCGGTAAGGGCTCGGCAAACCGGACGCGAAAGCCAAAGAGAGCCACGCCGAGGATCCGGCTGAGACCCCACAGAAAGCTGTAGACACAGCGTCCAAATGGGGAGTGTCCGGTCCACGCAGTCGTCGGGAGAGCCTGTGGCGAGCTGCCGCTTTTGCCGGCAGTGGGAGACTCGGTCATGCCCCACTCCGACGTCGATAGTAATCTTCGACCATCTCCACCAATCGCTGCACAACCTCCTCCGCCGACAGGCCGTCGGTCTCCAAGAGCACAGCGTCGTCGGCCTGCCGCATCGTTCCCACGGTTCGCGACGCATCGGCGGCGTCGCGCTGCGACTGCGATGCGAGCACCACAGCCACGGTGGCATCGAGACCACGGCTTACCTCCTCACGATGCCGTCGCCGGGCCCGTTCCTCAGGCGAAGCGGTCAGATACACCTTGATCTCGGCCCGCGGAAAAACCACCGAGCCCTGATCGCGGCCCTCGGTGACGACATCCAGCCCCTCGGCCATGCGGCGCTGGATCTGTTTCATCGCGTCGCGGACGGGCGGGGCATCGGCCACCGGCCGCGTTGCCGCCGTGATCCGCTCAGTGCGAATCTCGGTGGAGACGTCGTGACCATCGACTGCCACGCGGCCGTCGCAAAACTCGATCCTGATTTCCGCCGCGAGCACTGCGATGCGGGCTGAGTCATCCAGCGGAATACCACGCTGCAGCGCTGTCAGCGCCACTGCGCGATACATGGCGCCTGTGTCCACGTAGCACCATCCCAGTCGGGCTGCGAGGGCCCGTGCGGCCGAACTCTTCCCGGCGCCGGCTGGTCCATCGAGCGTGATGATCATGGTTGAAACTCTACCTCAAGATGCAGCCACTGGTAGCGTTTTAAAAAGAGTGTGATTGCCTTGCCGTCGATCTGCACACCGGCGGCCGAAGCGTCGGCAACGGGCATGTTTCCAGCGGCATCGCAGAGCCGCACGAGCGACACAGCGGCTGCCAACTCGAGGCGTACCTCTCCGGACTGGCCCCCCGACTCAAGCAATCCGAACCGCGCCGCCGCGAGCCGCTCCCCTGAAAACCGGACCGGCCCCGCTGTCAGCCGCACGTTGGCCGGCACCGCGGTCTGCAGCGACGCTGTCTCGAGCGCTTGAGCAGGAACCCCGGCCAACAGTCCAATCGCCAGATCCCAAGGCCGCGCGATCCCAATCCCGACGGCGAGTCGGCAGGCACCACTTGTCCCGGAGGCTACCCCGGCCACGGTCGGGAGAATCGAATCGAGCATGTGTGGGCTCGACCGCAGGTGCCAGGGGAGGCCGCCGGTGAGAATCAGGAGGCGGCCGTGCGTGGTGTTTGGTTCGCTGAGCTCCACGAACCAGGGCGCCGTAAACCGGCTCCGCTGGGTGGCAATCGACTGCGTATGCAGACTGCGCCACACTTGCAGGTCTTCGTTTTCGTTCCAGGCAAAGCGGCAGGCGGCATGGTGCTCGAGCAACGGTCCGTGGGGCATGCTCTCGAGCCTGACATCGATATCGATCACCACGAGTGGCAGTCCGGCGACAAGTTCCATACGCTGCGTGAACGATCCCACGGGGTGGCGGTCTGCCGAGATCAGACGGCCACGGCTGACGATGGCCTCGCTCTGCCCATCGGCGGCGGACGTCCGCTCGAGAGAGTCTGCCTCCATGCCGGAATAGACAGCCCGCTCGGTGACGTCTTCCCATGGGCGACCAGGGGACGGCGCCGGCCTGGTGGTGCGGAGGGCCAACCGTTGCGAGAGCCGGTTGCCCCGGTCCGCTGGCCGGCGGACCGACAGCAGACCGCCGGTTGTCCGCTGCACCTGCACTCGAAGGTGGCTATGTTCGAGCACGAGTTCGTCTGCTGCTCCGCGGCGCACACCGAACAGGCTCCCGATCTTCCAGCCGGAGCGGCCGCCGCGGACGGTCGTTGAGGTCGCTGTGGCCGGTGCCACCACGGCTGGCTGCGCAACTACAACGTGGATTATTTCCGCAGCGGTCGAAAGACGGCGCGCCTCCTCGCAGGTGGCAGCCATGTGGGTGACGACAGCATCGTGGCCGGTTGTCAGGCCCGCGGCTGGCGGCGCGACAGGGAGACCAACGGGAAATGTGTCGGGCTCGAACAAAACGAGTGTTCCCGCGCCAGGGTTCCCGGCAAAGAATTCGGGAGGGGTGACAAACCTACCCAGCACGTTGCTCCAACTACCGATCAGTCGGAGCATGTCGTACCACGGGCTGGCAGTCCCTGGATAATGGGCAAACTGGATGACCACGGTGTGGTCATGGTCCATGCAATCGCCAATTTTTTCTGGTAGGGAGAGGATTGTCTGGCCACGTCGGGCATCGAGCGGGGGCCGGGCGACACCATTGATACAGCCGCCACCGGCCCCCTCCCAGCGGATGCGGCTGCCGCCCGGATCAGGGAGCGGAGTGCCGTCGAAGAGCGTCCAGATAACGCCGCTGAAGCCGAGATCAGTCAGCACCTGTGGCAGCAGGGCGGATGAACCGCCCGACTGTTGGGCGTAGGTCACGGGCACGGTGCCCACATTCTCCCGCCAGGCGGCCGCTCCCTGTTCAAAAGAAGCGACGATCTCCTCCGGTGTGCATTCGTCGAAGGGCTCCGCAGCATAACGCCCGCCAACTGGGGCCAGCGTACCGGCGGCACACCGCTCCCGAATGCGGGCCAGCGCCGCGGGATTGCGGGCAGCAAGCCGCTCGATCACCTCTCCGGTGGCAACGACCGCCGCCGGTACGGGAGCAGCGAGCTCACGATCGAGCGCAGGCCCGAGTGTCGAGTCTGCCAGCAGCACCAGATCGAGCAGCCAGACATCGACAGGGTAATACTGCGATCGCGTGGCCTCGAGGAAACCGAAGCACTCCTTGAGCCCAGCCCGCGCAGCCTGCTGGTCACCAGCGACTGCGGCCTGTGCAGCCAGTACCACCGCCTCGCCAAAGCCCGTCTCCGCCAGACCGGTGGCAGATCGCATCCGCAGGCTGAGGAGTTCGGCCAGCAGTGTGGCCAAGCCGAGCCCCTGGAATGCAGCCGCCAGATCGTTCCCGGGCAGTGGTGCGGCAACAGGCTGGCCGGCCGCCAGTGCGGCCGCCGCGGCGGAGACGATTGCTGCCTGGCCCATAACGCCGCGCACCCAGCAGGAGGCAGACGCAGAGCAGGCGTCGGCCTGCGCGGCGAAGCGGTCGTCCCAAGGAGCTGGCACGATACCGAGGGCGACATCGGGAGCTGGCGGTAGGTCGACGCTCGCCCACACTGGTGCCGCGGCGACCCGGTCGATCAGCCACGGGTGCCAGGCTGCCGTCCAGGCCGATAGCAAGGCATCGGCCTCCGACTCGTCCAGCCAGGTGGGGAAATCGTGGAGCGTATGGCAGGGAAGAAAGACGGTAATACGGTTGAGCTTCATGAAGCAGAGTCTAGCTTTCCGAGGATCGGCGGGAGCTTACAGGAGCTTTTGGATTTTTGGCCACTGTTGGCAGGGCGGCAGGCCGGCCGTTTGACACTCTGCGCACATCATTCATAAAGTAATCGTAGGGAAGTGCTTTGCTCCAACTTGGATCTGGCCGAAATTCCCCCGCAAGATTTTCGGAAAACAGGCCATGGCCCGCAGCCAATATGTCTGGGGAATCGATATCGGCAAATCCGCCTTGAAGGCGTTGCGGTGCCGCGTTTTCAAAGCGGATGGAAAGCTCGATGCCGAGACTTTTGAGTATATCGAATACCCGCTGATTCTCACGCAGCCTGAGGCCAATCCGATCGAACTCGTCCAGTCAGCGCTTGAGCAACTCATGAGCCGCCACGACCTCAGGGCCGACAAGGTGGCGGTTTCGGTGCCCGGCAATTTTGGCCTCTCGAAGTTCATCAAGCTGCCGCCGATCGAAGCGAAGAAGATTTCCGATATTGTGAAATACGAGGCCCGGCAGCAGATTCCCTTTCCGCTGGAGCAGGTGGTGTGGAGGTGGCAGCGGCTGGCAGCCGGCATGGAGGAGAGCGGCTTCGTAATGGACGCCGAAGTGGCACTGTTTGCCATGAAGCGAGAACAGGTCTTCAAGGCACTGGCACCACTGCTGCAGGCGGGTATTCATGTCGATGTGTTGCAGCTAACGCCGATAGCGCTGGCGAACATGGCCATTTTTGATCAGTTGCCCAACTCGGCAGCCATCCCGCCGGACGAGCCGGCGCCTTCGGTGGCGCTGGTCTCGGTGGGCGTAGACTCCACCGACCTCGTGGTCACCAATGGCCGTCGCATCTGGCAGCGGAGCATACCGCTCGGCGGCAGTAACTTTACCAAGGCCCTCGTGCAGGGAATGAAGCTCACGTTTTCCCGAGCCGAAAACCTCAAACGCAATGCCGTCAAGGCGGAGGATCCCAAGGCCGTCTTCAAGACGATGAAGCCGGTGTTTAACGAATTCGCCACCGAACTGCAGCGTTCGCTCAACTACTTTACTGGCACCGACCGCACCGCGAATATCAGTAAGGTGCTCCTGATGGGAAACGCCACCAAGCTCCGGGGGCTGACCGACTTCGTCGGGCAGCAACTCCAGCTCGACGTGCAGCGTCTGGACAAGTTCGACCGGCTGACTGGGGCGGCCCTGGCGAATCCTACTTGCCGTGACAATCAGCTGGCGTTTGGCACCGCATACGGCCTCGCCCTGCAGGCCGCCGATGTCGCCTCCATCACGACCAACCTGCTCCCGGACGAGGTCGTTCTCAGCCGCATCATCGAAGCCAAGAAGCCGTGGGTGGTGGGGGCTCTGGTCGGACTGTTGGCGGCAGCGCTGATCAATTTCTGCGGGATTTTTACGGCTTGGACGTCGTACGCCCCTGACGTGTATGCTGAAGCGTTTAAGAATGCTGATGCCGTTAAAAAGCAGTCTGCCACCGCCAAGTCCGCCATTGACGTGGTTCGCGTGCGGCAGGCCGCTGCAATCGCCCAACAGCAGTGGCTCGCGAAGGTGCAGGATCGCCGCTTCGAGACCCTCGACATGCTGCGGGCAGTCGAGTCGCTCCTGCCTCGCGATGACGAGGAGAAAGTACCGGAGAATCCTGCCGATCGTCAGGAACTCCACATTGATCGCATGGACTGCCAATACATCCCTGATCTAGCCGCTTGGTTTGGCAACTTGAAGCAGCAGTGGACAGAAACCCATATCGGCGAAGACGCCGCAGAAGAGGGCGGTCCGCCCGAGGGCGAAGAACCAGACCAAGCCGCCGAGGCTCCCGCTGCGCCCGTTGCTGCGGGCACGCAGGCCGACCCAGCCAGCCCCACAGGAGCAGGCTGGGTCGTTGAAATCGAGGGCTATCACTACCACAACGAGGATCGCCACAAGCCAAACGAGGGCGCCCAGTACGTCCGCACGACACTGGTAAAAAGCCTGCTGGGAAAGGGGGACAAAGTACTCGTTTCAGCCGGACCGCTGGCAGGCAAGGAGGTACCGGTGTCGGATCTCGGCATCGGCTTCCCAGTGATCATTCGATCGTCGCGGATCCATCAGGTCACGGTACCGATTGCCAACCTCACTGAGGTCGGAGTCCAACCGTCCCCGAGTGGCCTACCACCGCAAGGAGCCGATGCCGTGGTGGAGGGACCGGCCGAATTGCGTCTGCGACGGTATGACTTCGTGCTGCAGTTTTCCTGGCAGCCTCGGCCAGCGGGGCAGGCGGCCCCGGCACCACCGGCGGCCCCGGCACCTGAGTAAGACCTATTCGCCTCGCCCCTCGGCTTCCATTCACACATCCCCACCGGATTTCCCAAGGCTTTCATCATGGCCAAATTACTCGTCAGCAATAAGGGGCTGCCCAGTCTACTGCTGCTGGCAAGATATCACTTCTGGCTGCTGGCGCTGGTCGTGCCCCTGTTGCTGCTGCCGATGTTGGCGGTAGCACAAAATACACTGCAGTCGCAAATCACGGCTGTTCAAGCCCAGATTAAGTCGTACATCGACTCCTTGAAGGCTGTTTGCAAAATCCCGCAACACCCGAACGATTCCTGGTCCAACGAAATCGACAACAGCACCATGCGGGTCAAGCGGGAGACGTTTGCCGAATGGAAGAAGTTCTGGGATAGCCAGCAGGCGTTTCGCACGTGGCCCGATTCACTCGGAGCCGATTTCGTCGGGGCGGTGGAGGCGATCAAACCAGATGGCAAGCTCTCTCGCAAATGGCTGGAGCGTTATCAAAATAACGTGCGCTCGCTTGTCAGGGAGTTGCCGACGCGAATGGGGGTCGCAGATGCCATGAGCGATGGCAGTGCGGCCGGAGGCTCGCGGCCTGGCGGACTACCTGAGCCGATGCGACCGGGCATGGGGCTGGCGGGGGGCATTTCCGAGTCGCCAATCCATTTTTTCTCCTGGAGCACAGCAAATCAGCAGTTGATCTATCACTCGTTCGACTGGGATCGGCCGCCGTCCACAACTCAGGTGTTGTTGGCACAGGAAGAACTCTGGGTGTATGGCTTACTGTGCGACATCATTGCCCGCTTCAATAAGCCTGGCACCGGTCCCCATAACGTCGCGATGATGAGCGTGGATCAACTGCTCGTTGGCTATCCCGCTGCAGAAGACAATCCGGGCGGAGTCAATGGTGGCAGAATCACAGTCACGGCAACCCCGCAGGCAGGCGGTCCTGGCATGGGGTCTGGCATGGGTCCTCCCGCCATGGTCCCTGGCAGGGGGCCGCCGGGAGCTGAAGGCGTGGCTGTCGGCCGTCCTCCTCATCGTCGGTTTCGCGGCATTGAGACGACGCGATCGGCTCCGCAGCCCGAAGGTGATGCTGCCGTCATTCCTGACGAGCTGCTCAAGAACTGGATTTACGTTGACTTCAATGGGAAACCGCTCAATGCTGCCCAGTTGGTAACGGCAGCCGATTCCCAGATGATCCATTTGATGCCGTTTGTGCTGCAGTGCGTCATCGATCAGCGGCAAATTGATGCGCTGCTCGCCGACTTAGCCGCCGCGCCGCTGCCCATCGATGTCCGGCAAATTAGGATCAATACAACCGCTGGGGCTGCTAAGCCTGCGGCCACTGGAGGCCGGATAAATGATGTACACCTGGAACTCCGCGGCACGGTCGGATTGGCGACGCGGCCCAACGAACAGGCCGTTGGCCTTGAGCCTGGGCAGGCCGACGGAGACGCCTCCGGAGACGCCCTTGAAAAGCCCGCCCCTGCCCCCAAGGCGGCAGCATCCGCTCAGCCCGGGCGCGAAAGAATGGCGTCATGAAAGTACCCCAGATCGCCTTCAATAAAGACGCGATCCTTTCCTTTCTGCTGAATCACGTGGAGAAGGTGGGTGGGGTCGTGATTGGCCTAGCAGCCTGTGGACTGGTCTGGGGGGGAGTTGCGTCGCTGCGGAATATGAGACCCTCCGAACAGCAGCAACCCCAAAAAATTATCGAGAAAGCGGCGGAGACCGCCGCACATATTGAGGCGGTGAAGATCGCCCCAGATGATGAACTCACCGGCGAACGGGGACTGGCTGATACCATAAAAAACTGGCTTTCGCCGAAGATTGTGCCTGCGCTGCCGCACGCAGTCTTCAGTAAGCCACTGTTCGGCGAACTATCCAAACGCAGCGGCCCAGACATCCTACCGCTCGAAGACCTCCGGGCCGTGGCCGGCGTCGTCGCTATTGGCGTGAGGCTCAAAGTGGCAGGCGATCGTCCCGCCCCGGAACGCCCGCTCAACCTGGATGTGGCCGATCAGCCAAAGCCCGCCAAGCCGCCGCGTGGCCGTGGCACGCCGGCACCACCGCAGCCCCCAGCCCCTCCGGAGATGGTCCTGCGTCCTGAACAGCCTCTCACGCAGGCAAAAATCGTCCCTTATGTGCTCGTTACAGGTCTCATCCCCGTTGCCAAGCAGGCGACGGAATATAACCGCCGGTTTGGAACGGCAGGCTTCCGCGACGCGGTGCTCGACACACCAAGCTGGCATAGTTATCGGATTGAGCGCTCAGAAGTCTTCCCCGGCACAGCGGAGAAATGGACTCCCATCGACATGAAGTCTGTGGCCCAGCGTTATTCTGCGGATTGGTCGGCGATCCAGCCCGAATCACTGCTTCCGCCACTGGTGCTGACGCCGGATCAGGAGCGTCGGGATACAACAGCGTCGCCGATCCCGTTTTGCAGCCCTCTGCCCCGGCTGGCAGATGGCTCCTGGGGTTTCAACGCGCTGCATCCCTGGTTCGCAAACTTTTTACAAGTCGAGTTGGAAAAACAGAAGATCGCGGCGACAAAACTCCGCGAAAAAGCTGCCGCATCTTCCGACGTATTCGGGCCCGCCGCAGGCCCGCTGCCCGGCGAGCCGGACACCATGCCGGGCGCGAGTGGGCAGGTTCCAATGGAGCTCGAATACCGACAGTTCCGCTTTATTGACCTCGCTGTAGTGCTGGGCCATACCTATCGCTACCGGGTTCGCCTGGCCTGCTGGAACCCAAATAACAACGTGCCCAGCCAGCATCTGGCCGACGCTGAACTCGCTAAACCGTTGACAGTCGAGTCTCCTCCCAGCAACGACACCGCGCCGATCGTTGTGCCCGATAGCACTCGAATGCTTGTGCAGCCGACGAAAAAGCAGGAGCTCAAGCGGCTCAAGTCGGGTCTGGTGAGCGTTCTGATCCTCGGCCAGAATCCTGCAGCCGATGCGTTTGCCCTCCGCTCGCTTCTGATGGAAGTGGGCGGCATCGCGAACGTCGATCCCGAGGCAAACAAAAAAGGTGATTCCCGTTCTCGGGGAGACGCCATCGAGACTGACCGCGTGCTCCTCGACGTCCTCGGAAAAACCGAGGACCGTGCCGAGACCCCCCGCACGGGCAAGCCGACGCCCCCCCCTGAACCACTCGAAATGATCTTCCTGCGGCCGGATGGAACGTTTGAAGTCACCTCGTCTGCCGATTCCCAGCCGGATATCGATCGTTACCGGTCTACGCTGTTCACCGATGAAGCGGCCGCCAAGGCCCAACCGCCGGCCGGCGGTGGCTCTCCGTTCGGCAACCCTTTCGGCCCCAAACCCTAGCCCAAACCCTAGCCCCAAACCTTGGCCTCGTGCCATTCGCGATGCGCAATTTCTCCGCTCCAATTTTCATCCGTACCAGTGCCTTTCTGGTTGCCGGAATGCTCACGTCCGCCGGGCCAGAGGGCTTCGCTGAGGACGATGCGCCCCGCTTTTCGTCTTGGTTCAAGATCGAATCTGCTACGGAGACCAAGGCATACAAGGAGGCCATGCGGAGCGGGGGTGCTCTCGACGCAAATTCCCGGGGCTTTCTGGAGACGATCGCGCTGCCGCAACTCGAACTCCCGGGAAACCGTCCAACGATCGAGCGGGTGCGGAAGCGAATGAGAGAACTTCTGCTTGCGGAAATCACTGATCAAAAAGCGGCAGAGGATGCGATCAAGACCTTTTCGACCTTCCTGGAAGCACTCGTCAACAAGGACGAGGCGGATCCTGTGGTGCGTGTCAACGCGATGCTGCTGATCGGCGAACTGCAGGGCGTGAGCCGCGAGCCGTGGCCTCCTGCTGCCCCTCTGCTGGCGACAGCGTTTGCAAACACCAAACTTTCCGATGCGATCCGGATCGCTGCTGGCGTGGGCCTTGCCCGGCATGTCGAGGCGACGAAGGGCCTGGCCGAAGAGCAGCAGCGGATCGGGAGTGTCGCAACTCCCGCCATCCTCTCGATCCTGAAAAGTTCGGGTTCGCCGGAGTCAGCCGTTGAAACCGACTGGCTTGTGTCACGGAGCCTGGCGATCCTGCCGCTGCTCGGGCCCTTATCCCCGGAAATGGCCCTGGAAATCGTCCGGATTCTTGGTGACGGCCAAAGATCAATCAACGTCAGGGTGCGGGCTGCTGCGGCACTTGCGATCGGAGGCGGAGAGCAGTCGAAAATCGATGGCGCGGCGGCGATCAAGTCGATCGGTCCGCTCGCGATCGCGCTGCTTGAGAGTGAGATCGCTGTTGCAGAGCGATCACAATTCGATCGGCAGCCTGGCGGTGTTCCTGGCGGTGTTCCTGGCGGTTTCCCTGGCGGTGTTCCTGGCGGTGTTCCTGGCGGTTTCCCAGGGGATCCATCCACGCAACCGCCGACGACGCAATCGCTGATCCCGCGGGAGGCCTGCAGGCGTGCCGCATGGCGGCTGGCCACGCTCGCCGATGCCATTTTGAGCGACGATTCCAAACGCGGACTGGCACTTCTTGAGAATGCTCCTTCACCTGCCGCTCGGGCACTGTCTCAAAAACTCCGCCGGGCCGCACTGGAGCTAGACGCGACGCCCGAGGAGACGGTCCTCCGGCAGGCCTTGACCGATCTAAAGCCCCCGGCCCCGCCAGCCGCTCAAGCGAACCCACCCGAAACCGCTGGCGCGAAGAATTAAGCGTGCCCGCGTGCCCTTCGTGGGATACGTTTTCTAACTTGTAGAGCTATCCGCTCTACCGCTTGATCAAGTCGCGGACAGTGCCGCCCGACGGAATCATCGGCAGCACCTGCGCCTGGTAGGGCACCTGCACGTCAAGCAGCGCCGGCCCAGGGGCGTCGATCAGCCGCTTGAGTGCCCCTGACAGATCCGACTTCTCCACGACGGTCTCGGCCTGCCAGCCGAAGCCCTTCGCAATCGAGACGAAGTCCGGATACCGCGATTCAGGCGAGATGCCGTTGCCCTGACCCGATGCCTCAGGATTGCCGACTGGACCGAGATAGGTGTGGGCCCGGTTGCCCTTGAAAAACCGATCCTCCCACTGCACTACCATGCCGAGGTGCTGGTTGTTGAGCAGGAGTACCTTGACGGCGATGTTTTCACAGTGACAGGTGGCAAGCTCTTGAATGTTCATCAGAATGCTGCCGTCGCCATCGATATCGACCACGAGCGAATCGGGAAACGCCACCTTGGCCCCCATCGCCGCCGGGAGGCCAAATCCCATCGTGCCCAGACCGCTGGACGAAAGCCAGGTTCGGGGCCGCCGGAATTTGAAAAATTGCGCCGACCACATCTGATGCTGCCCGACACCCACGGTGATGATCGTGTCGCGTTCGGCAGTGAGTCGGGAGAGTTCGGCGATCGCGTGCTGCGGCAGAATTCCCTCAAACGAGCGGTCGTAGGAAAATGGATCTTCCTGCTTCCACCCATCGATCAGCGCATACCACTCATCGAGCGGAGCCACTGGCGGCTCCACGATGCCATTGAGCATTGCCAGCGACTCCTTCACGTCGGCCACGATCGGCACGTGCACGAGTTTATTTTTATTGATCTCGGAGGGATCGACGTCGATGTGCACGATAAATCCATGCTCGGCGAATTCCGCCACCTTGCCGGTCACGCGGTCGTCAAACCGCACGCCCACCGCGATCAGCAGGTCGGCCTGATCAACCGCCTGGTTGGCATACACGCTGCCATGCATGCCGAGCATATCGAGGCACCGCGGATTGTCGGCGGGAAACGCGCCTAGCCCCATCAGCGTCATCGTCACAGGGATGCCGGTGCGACGCACGAGTTCGCCGAGTTCCTCCGCTGCACCGGCCGCGATGACGCCACCGCCGGCGTAGATCACCGGCCGCTTCGCCCGCTTGATGGCCGCGGCCACCTGAGCGATCTGCTCCGGATGCGGCTTGCGGGTCTGCGGATGGTAGCCCGGTAGATTCATCGGCGCGTCGTAGTCGGGAACGATCTGCGCCAGTTGGACGTTTTTTGGGAGGTCTACGAGCACCGGCCCGGGCCGGCCCGTAGTGGCGATGTGGAAGGCCTCCCGCATCACCCGAGCGATGTCGTTGGGATCCGTGACCAAATAGTGATGTTTTGTGATGCCCCGGCAGACCTCGACAATCGGCGTTTCCTGAAAGGCATCGGTGCCGATCACGCTCGTGCCCACCTGACCCGTGAGCGCGATCAATGGAACACTATCCATCTTCGCATCGGCGATGGCCGTCACGAGGTTGAGCGCACCCGGGCCGCTGGTGGCCATGCAGACACCCGGCCTGCCGGTCGTGCGGGCGTAACCTTGGGCCGCAAAGCCGCCCCCTTGCTCATGCCGCGGCAGGATGGTGCGGAGTCGGTCAGCGGCGCGAGTGAGCGCTTGGTGGAGCGGCATGCTTGCTCCGCCCGGATAGGCGAAGATCACTTCTACTCCATGGCGGATCAGCGACTCGATAACCACGTCGGCCCCGCTGACAAAAGCTTCAGTGACGCGCGGGCGGGAGACGGTGGCCATGGGAAGACTCCTCAATTTTCGGGGCGGGAAGGCCAGGAGCACAGCTCCGAGCACTCCCCTCAAAAATACACGATAAATGGCCCCGTGCGTCAGAGGGTCAGTTTCGCCGGAATTTTCTGGTTCCCAAGGGCTGTTTTCAACCTCCCGACACGTTTCACGGCCACTTTTCTCTTTTCCCCTGCCGCTCTCTAATAACCCCGTGGCCGATTCCACAAGCTCACGGCCGGCCGAGCGGTTGCTCGGTCTTGCCGACACGCTCGACACACACAATGGTTTTGCCGACGTGGTCGCCAGTCTCCAAGCAAGACATGGCGGCACGATCGGCGGAACCTGGGGATCGGCGTCTGCGCTGACGACCGCTGCCTTAGCCGAACGATTAAAGGCCACGGCAAAAGCGCCGAGCCTGCTCGTCGTTGTCCTGCCCCACGCCGCCGACGCTGATTTCTTTCTCGACGACATCGCGCTCTTCACGTCGTTGCCGGTCGCCGTGCTCCCGGCCCTCGAGGATTACGGCGGTGGCGCGGCGGTCGCCGATCCCACTGAGGCCGAGCGACTCACGCTTGTCAAACGCCTGATTGGCAGTCCGGCGGACCAGCCCCAGATCGTTGTGACAACTATCCATGCGTTGCTGGTGCCGCTCGCCGACCCACGCGATATCGAGGCCAGCACCCGCCGACTCGTGGTCGGGGGGCGACTGGATCCGGCAGAGCTTGCCGACTGGCTGGTGACGCGGGGCTGGGAAGCAGCCGACGCGATCGACAGGCCCGGCACATTCGCGCGACGGGGCGGCATCCTCGATCTCTTTGCCACCGATTGGGATCGCCCCGTCCGCGTGGAGCTGTTTGGCGATGAGATCGAGTCGCTGCGGACGTTCGACACGATCAGTCAGCGGAGCGTCGATTCGCTTTCCGCCATCGACCTGACCGCACTGGCGCGGGGTGGATCCGACGCCGGCGAGCTAACGCGACGGACGCACCTGTCTGACATCGTGCCCGCGGACTCCTGGTGGGTGCTCGTCGAGCCCGGGGAACTGGCCGAGGAGGCGGTCCGCGCCCACCAGCGACTTGTCCACGCGGGGGCCGCGTCTGGTGTTTCCAACCCCGACGACGTCTTCGCCAGGATCTACCGGTTTCCGTCGGTGACGCTCTCCGCCGTCGCGCCCTCAAGCCTCGAGACCACGGCGCTCTTGGCGATCGAGAGCGTGGAGCGATTCACCGGGGTGCTCGACCGCGTTCGCGAGGAACTGGAAACCGTCGGCAAGGATCAGGAGGTGTGGGTGGTCGCGCCTACCGCAGCGGAAGAGCAACGGCTCACGGAGCTGTTGGCAACGTGCGGACCGGCGCGGTCGGGCCGGTTGCACTTCGCCCGCGGCCACCTTTCGGGTGGCTTCCGGCTCGTGCCCGAAAAGATCGTGCTCATCTCCAGTGCCGAACTCTTTCGCCGCGAGGAAGTGGCGACAAGCCGCCCCGCGAAGCAGCGGCTCTCGCGGGCGATCGACACATTTCTCGACCTCCACGAGGGGGATTACATCGTGCACGTTGCCCACGGTATCGGCCGCTACAAGGGGCTCAAGCTGCTGGAAAAACATGGTCGTACGGAAGAGTTCCTCGAGATCGAGTTCGCCGAGAGCACGAGAATCTACGTGCCCGCCTCGTGCATCGATTTGGTGCAGAAATACGTGGGCGGCACCAAGCTTGCTCCGAGGCTCGCCAAGATCGGCGGCGCCACCTGGGACCGGCAAAAGCAGGCAGTCGAACGGGCCGTAGCTGACATGGCCGCTGAGATGATCCAGCTTCAGGCCCGGCGGGAAAGCCGTCCTGGGGTAGCCTTCCCTCCCGACACCCCCTGGCAGCGGAGCTTTGAGGATTCTTTTCCTTTCGATGAGACTCCCGACCAGCTGACATCGATCGCGGCGATCCGGGCCGACCTCGAAATACCGCGGCCCATGGACCGACTGCTCTGCGGAGACGTCGGCTACGGCAAGACAGAACTGGCGATGCGGGCGGCATTCAAGGTGGCCGAGGCGGGAGCGCAGACGGCCGTGCTTGTGCCGACGACCGTGCTCGCCGAGCAGCACCGGCAAACGTTCGTCGCGCGATTTTCCGAATTCCCCTTCACGATCCGGGCGCTCTCTCGGCTCACCGGGCTCAAGGAAGAACGCGATACGCTGGAGGGCCTCGCGCGGGGCACCGTCGACATCGTTATCGGCACCCAGCGGCTCGCGCAGAAAGACATCCACTTCGCGAATCTCGGACTGGTGGTCGTCGACGAAGAGCAGCGGTTTGGAGTTGACGTCAAGGAGAAACTCAAGGCGCTTCGCTCCAGCGTGGACCTGCTCACCATGACCGCCACGCCGATCCCGCGCACCCTGCACATGGCGATGCTCGGCATCCGCGATATCTCCAACCTCACCACGCCGCCCAGCAACCGTATCGCGGTCGAGACCCGCGTGGCCCGCTGGGACGAACGGCTCATCCGCAGCGCCATCGACCGGGAGTTGGCCCGCGGCGGACAGGTATTCTTCGTTCACAATCGCATTCATGACATCCACAAGGTGGAACATCGGCTCAAGCAGATTGTGCCGGAGGCGACGATCGTTATCGCCCACGGCCGGCTCTCGGAATCGGAGCTGGAGGAGGTGATGCTCACTTTCGTCGCCGGCCGTGCCGACATCATGCTGGCGACCACGATCATCGAGAGTGGTCTCGACATCCCGCGGGCCAACACCATCTTCATCGATGAGGCCGACACCTACGGCCTGGCCGACCTCCATCAGCTCCGCGGCCGTGTCGGCCGTTCCCATCACCGTGCCTACTGCCACCTGCTCGTCGATGAGGCGGCCACGCTTACGAGCACGGCTGCGAAGCGGCTTCGCGCCATCCAGGAATTCTCCAGCATGGGGGCCGGCTTCTCGCTCGCCATGCGCGATCTCGAGATTCGGGGCGCGGGCAACCTGCTTGGCACTCAGCAAAGTGGTCATATCGCCACCGTCGGCTATGAGCTCTACTGCCGCCTCCTTGAGCACGCCGTCCGCGGGATGAAGTCGCTGCCGCCCACCGAGCCGCCGTCGATCACCATCGATCTGCCGGGGGCTGCCTGGCTGCCCCGCGACTTTATTCCCGACTTCCGCACGAAGATCGACGTCTACCGTCGGCTGTCGCGGGTAACGTCTGATGGACAGGTCGACGACCTCGCGGCGGAACTGGCCGACCGCTTCGGACCGCTGCCGGCGGAGGTGACGCGGATGCTGGAGTTGGCCCGGCTGCGAGTAATGGCCGCGGCCCACGGGATCGATTCGATCACGCGACAGCCGGGGATGCTCATGATCGGCCACCACGACCTGCAGAGCATGCAGCGGCTCCGGGCGGCCTGGCAGGCGGGCGGAAAGACGCTGCGGGTCGTGGGGGATAAAACCGCCGTAATCCCGCTTGAAAGCCAGATTGTTGACGATCCCGACAGGCTTTTGGCGGCCGTCAGGACGCTCTTGCGACCCGCTCGCGGGCGGCCCTATAGTCCCCGGCCCGCAGCGACTGCTTCGCCGAAGTAGCGGCAGTCGATCGGCGGGCAAAGACGACCTCTCTGACCGAGACCGCGATGGACCATTCCGGCCGCCACATTCCGGTGCGCAGCAGATTTCTGTGGGCGGGCTGCGCGCTGGCACTGGCTACGGCCAGCAGCGCACTGGCACAGGATCCCACTGCCCGCAGCATGGTCGGGCCCGGGCAGATGCCCCAGATCCAAAAGCCGCTGTCACGGCCGGAGGGCTGGCCCGGCGACAAAGGCAACGCGGCAGACACCACACGTACTCATCATGTGCTGTCGAGCATTCTTCCCAATCCCGGCGGTTCGCTCGAACTGCTTCTCGTCAACGGCAAAGATGCCGCGAAGAAGCCCGGTAAGTCTGACGTCCTTCAGGCCGGCTTCGAGGAAACTCTGCCTGCCGGTGCGGATGGTGCCACGGATCAGCCCGCTGGCATCCAGTCACTGGACAACGCCCGGGTGATCGCCCGCGTGGGGCCGGAGGTCGTGCTGGAAGGCGATCTGCTCACTCCTTCCGCGTTGGCTTGGCTCGACAAAGTCTCGGGAGGCCTGACTCCTGAACAGGTGCGAGAGCTGAAGACGCAGATCTGCCGTCAGGTCGTCAAACAACATGTCGAGTCGCTGGTCGTCTACGTCGATGCCTGCCGCACGATTCCCGAAGACCGAATACCGGAAATTGAAAAGAAGGTCAACGAGGCCTTCGACCAGCAACAGCTGCCTCGGCTGGTCAAAGAGGCCGGAGTCGCCAACAGCTTCGAATACGACATGCTGCTACGATCGCGGGGGCAGTCACTCGACCGCATCCGCAAGACGTTCTTTGAGCGTGCCCTCGCCCAACAATGGGTTCAGCAGAAGGTGGTCCAAAACGGCGAGATCCCACATGCCGAGATGATCGCCTGGTACCAGAACCATCTGGATGAATACGAATATCCGGCGCGGGTGCGATTCGAGCAGCTGACTGTGAAGGTCACGCCCGCCCGCCCCCGCCCGCTGGCCTGGAACATGCTGGCCGCCATGGGCAACGATGTGATGCAGGGCAAGGTATTTGCCGACATCGCCCGGTCGCAGTCGGAGGGGCCGACGGCGACCACAGGCGGCAGCTACGACTGGACCACACAGGGCAGCCTGGTGTCGAAGGCCATCGACAAGGCGGTTTTCACGCTGCCGGTCGGGCAGTTGAGCTCGATCCTCGACGATGGTTTGACCCTGCACATCGTGCGGGTCATCGAGCGGAACGACGCGGGCCGGACCCCCTTCATTGACGCGCAGGTGGAGATCCGTGGAAAGCTGACGGACGAACGACGCAAGCGGGAAATGGACGAGTATCTCGCCCTCGTTCGCGAGCGGACGCCGGTCTGGACGATCTTTGACGACGAACCGGCCGGTGGACCGCCCCAGGCAGTCACCCAGACCGGGAGCCAGCCGCCGCGCACCATGCGCTGATCCCCGTTGTCGTCAGTGACAATTGCCGACCTTGCTTGCGGGGGCTAGACTGCGGTTCGGCCGATGTTTCTTCCGGCGAACCGCTCCACGCCGGTTGTTCCAACACCGCCCCCACGCCCAGGAGTTTCAGCCTATGAGTGTTCCTCCGCCTGCACCGGCCCCGACTCAGCCCACAGAGGCTGCGGCCCCGCCGTGGACTGGAACGAAACCGGCGGGAACGGCCCGGCTGGAGATCAACGGCCGCCCCACTGACCTGCCGGTCGTCGTGGGGACCGAAGGGGAGCATGGCATCGATATCGCCAGGTTGCGAAGTCTCACCGGTGCCATCACGCTCGACGAGGGCTTCGTCAACACCGGCTCCACAACCAGCGCGATCACGTTTCTCGACGGTGAAAAGGGGATCCTCCGCTACCGTGGCTATCCGATCGAGGTCCTCGCCGAGAAGTGCGACTTCGTGGAGGTCGCCTGCCTACTGATCTACGGCGAGCTGCCCTCGACCACCCAGCTCGATGCTTTCCGAACGTCGCTCTCGCATCACACGATGATCCACGAAGACATGCGCAGCTTCTACAACGGCTTTCCCCGTGACGCGCATCCGATGGCGATCCTCGGCAGCGTTGTGGGTGCGCTCTCGACTTTTTATCAGGACTCGCTCGATGTCCGCGATCCGCGGCAGGTGGAAGTGAGTGTGCACCGCCTGCTTGCCAAACTGCCGACCATCGCGGCCTACAGTCATAAAAAGTCGATTGGACAGCCGCTGATCTACCCGCGAAACGACCTCTCCTACTGCGAGAACTTTCTCCAGATGATGTTTGCGGTGCCGTGCGAGGAATACCACTGTGATCCCGACTTCGCTGACGCCCTCGACATGCTGCTCATCGTCCATGCCGACCACGAACAAAACTGTTCTACGTCGACGGTGAGGATGGTCGGTTCAAGCGACGCGAACCTCTTCGCCAGCATCTCCGCTGGGATTTCCGCTCTCTGGGGCCCGCTCCATGGCGGTGCCAATCAGGCCTGCGTAGAGATGCTCGAAAAGATCGGTGCCGACGGCGGCAACGTGAAAAAATACGTCGACCTCGCCAAGAAGAAGGACTCGGGCTTCCGCCTCATGGGCTTCGGGCACCGCGTCTACAAAAACTACGACCCCCGTGCCAAGCTGATCAAGGCGACGTGCGATAAACTGCTGGCCAAGCTCTCGCTGCGGGATCCGATCTTCGACATCGCGCAGCAGCTTGAGGAAGTGGCGCTCGCCGACGAGTATTTCATCGAGCGTAAGCTCTATCCAAACGTCGACTTCTATTCGGGGGTGATCTACCGGGCGATGGGCATCCCGGTGCAGATGTTTACGGTGCTCTTTGCGATGGGACGGCTCCCGGGCTGGATCGCCCATTGGATCGAGATGCACCAGTCGCCCACAAAGAAGATCTGCCGTCCCCGGCAGATTTACACCGGCGAAACCCTCCGCGACTTTATTCCGATCACCAAACGCGGGTAGCCATCGGTTTTTTGTCTTTCGAGGAGCGTCGGAATTTCGCCCTCTCAAGGCTTGAACTACCGAGAGACCCTCGTGGCGAAAGTCCTCGCGAAGGAGACTTCTGCCGGCCCGGCGCTGCATCGCCATA
>JBAXUW010000250.1:0-4496 GCA_037129495.1 Planctomycetota bacterium
AACCGGGGATCGGGCAACAGGTCCACCCGGTTGGTGACGGTGTCGAGGTCCACCCGGCCAGATCGCATCAGATCCAGAAGCATCATGAGCCGGCCGCGGACGAGCATCAGTTCGTTGACATCCTCGCGCCGCGAGAGCTGCCGGGCCGCCTTCAGGCCCTGCTCTGACCAGTAGATTCCGTGGGACTGGGCATGTCGCCAGTCGAGTGGGCCGTAGCGTTCCATCACCAGAGACATCTCGCCCGGGTCCATCCGATAGCGGTCCGCGAGAACCCGCTTTTGCAGATATGGCACCAGATGGTCGACGATCTCGGCCGAGGTTTCCCTGTCTGCCCGCATCGCCTTCAGGAGCTCGACATTCGTGCCTGGGGGCAGTTTGTCGAATCCAAGCAGGCGGGCATCCAGCGAGGTGTTGTGCATCAGCACGCGGCCGAGCATCCGCAGGGTGGCCTCGTCCGGCTTTGCGCCGTGGGCCGCGAGCAGGCCGATCGCCCGAACAACCCCGGGATGCTTCCGCGTGAGTTCATCAAGCGTGTCCGGCGCCGAACTGATGATGCGAAATCGCTCCAGCGACTCGGCCGTCGTCTTGCCACCGGTCAGGTCTCCGAGCACCTCCTGCATTTCGGTGGCCAGCCTCGCCTTGTAATACCAGTGCTGCGTGTCGCCGACGCGACCGATCTTGTTCTGAAAGATCCACGCCAGATCGAAGTAGAGGTTCACGGCCCGGGGATTCAGCGGAATGCCCTGCGACCGCAGCAGGTTGATACCCCGGTTCACCCAGCCCCAGCGCTCCGCCGGCACCTGCGTTGCGGCGGCGATGTTGTAGGAGAGGTTCCACGCCTGGAACGCCCAGACTTTCTGAAACCGCGGCTGCAGCGTCGTGATCCACTGGCTCAAGGTCTGGGCCTCGTAAAACTCCCCTTCCGTCTGCAGATGATCGGCCCGCGCCCAGAGCATATCGACCGCCAGCCCACGAAACGTTCCCAGCGCCGCAGTCACGATCGCCACATGCGGCGGCATGCCCTTGACGCCCTCCATCGTGACGACCAGTTGGAGGTCACTCCGCTGACGCTGGACGACGCCGGCGATGGCCCCGGCCGCCGCCAGCGAGGCCGCGAGGAGCATGGCGGCAATGCCGATCGTGATGCGGTCGTTCATGACGCGGTGCTCACCAGGTCGCGACGTTCGAGGAAGAACCAGCCGAGACACAGCAGCAGCAGCGGATAGAGCACGCCCAGGACGAGGACCGCGAAAACCAGTTCTGCCAGCGGCACGACCCTGCCGCCGGCGACCTGTGTCACGGAGTCGTAGTCGGCGAACGAGGGTACGAGCGTTAGAAACGTGTCGGCACCATACGAGCCCACGGTCTTGATCGCCTCCCACCACTCCCCCTTCTGGAGCGTTTCGGCGAACAGGCCCAGCCGCAGCTGCAGCATCGACACGAGCGTGGCATCCCTGCGATCAAGGCCCGTGTAGATGTCGATCGCATCGGCGAAGAAGGCGCTCGCAACGGCCGTCACAAACACCATCAGGCTGGTCAGGAGCGCCGTGGGAAAGCCAAGCCACGCCGCTGCTGCCAGGGCCACCGCCGCAAGCATCGCCAGCTTCGCCCACATCACGCAGAGGCAGCGGAGAAAGTTGCCGCCGAACCCTCCAACACGGTAGAGGATCTCAAGGCCCTCGCCCGGCGCGAACGAGATACTCGTCGGCCGGTCCTCGCCCGGCATAACCAGATTGCGATTGGCGATCGTCAGCCGCAACGTGCCGTCGGCGGCGATGACCGAGGCCGGGAGATCAATGGTGTGCACCGTGCCCGTGGAGAACGTGTAGTCCTCGTGGACACCAGCCCGGACTGGAAACGGACGCTCGTTGAGCCAGAGGGCAAACCGCACATCGGCCCGGCTGATGCTTGAGTTATCGGCGAAGGGCTCGAGCCGTAACTGCACCACGGGCGACTGGATCCTCTTTGGATCGAGTCCCGTGAACACGAAGCTCGACACGACATCGGTCGTGATGGTGTGCCATTCATGGATCCGTTGTGAGAAAATCCGCTTGCGTGCCCGCGCCGGATCCTTGTCAAAGAGCGCTGGATCATCCTTGCGGATCTGTTCGATCGTGGCAGCGACCGACTTTTCGAATTCGGCACCGCGGGGATGGATTGGCCTAGCCGATGCGCGGGCGGTGAGCACCTGCTCGTCCACCGCGATCCGGTCGGCCGCATCGGCCGCCGGCGTGCGGGCCTGCGCCGCCGCAAACGTCGCGACACCGATGCCCACCAGCGTCACAAGCATCAGGTCGAGCAGCACCACTCCCAGCCACTTTCCCAGGAGGTATTCCCAGCGGCGCAGCGGCTTCGAGAGCGCCAGGTGGATTTGGCGGCTCTCGATGTCGCCGCAGACGCTACCGCAGCCCAGCGCGATCGTGATCATCGCCAGCAGGATGGTCGCACCGGAAAGCGACCAGTTGAGGAAAAACTGGATCCGGTACGCCAGTCGCTCAGCCGGGTCGAGCAGGAGCGGCAGTGCGGGAAGCGTGACGACCACGAGCATCACGAGCACAATCGACAGCCTGGTGCTGATCGCCTCCTCGACGATCGCGCGCGCCACGCCGATCACGGGATGGCTTCCCGAAAGGACGCAGCGGAGCAGAACGATCCCGAGAAAAAAGCCGATCGTCAGGGCGATGATGCCGAGAATGCAGATCGCCGCCGCCTGCCTGTCTGCCAGCCACAGTCCTCCTGCGAGAGCCGCGGCCGCCAGCCCGGCCGCCGGTCGCCACAGTCCGACCAGCCACTTCCGCCGCCGACCCCGCGGCGCTTCGTCGTCGAACCAACTCAGCATGCCGGGGGCTTCGACCGTCGACACGCGTTGTGTCGCTGGTGTGGCGTTCTGGCTCACAGGCAGATGATCGGCCGTCATCGCATCACCGTTTCACGAGGCTGTCGAGAAGGCCGGTGTCGACCACGTTCCCCACGTCGCTGTTCGCCGCCACGGCGGTGGACTCCACCGCCGACCCGGGGCCGCCGAGGAACTCCGCCACCGCGCCGCCGCTGCTGGCCCCCGACGTCTGGATGCCCTCGGCCCGCGCCTGTTCCACGATCTGGATAAACAGGCTTTCCAGGGTCCGTCGAGGCCGCTCGACCTTCGTCAGGGCGAGGTCATGCCGCCGCAGCACCGCACGGACCTCGTCGAGCACCGGCTCGGAGAGCTCGGCGGTCTGGAGCAGGGTGGCGTGCTCCTGCTCGAGTAGCTCGTCACACGTCCCTTCCGCACGGACCCTGCCGCCGTACATGATCGCCACCCGGTCGCACAGGTCTTCAACATCGGCCAAGAGATGGGAACACAGCAGCACGGTCTTGCCACGGGCGGCGAGCGTGGCGATCAGGTCCTTGATCTGCCGGGCTCCCACCGGATCCATGCCACTGGTGGGCTCGTCGAGGATCAGCAACTGCGGATCGTTGATCAGGCTCTGCGCCAGGCCAATCCGCCGCTGCATGCCCTTTGAATATTCCCCGACGGGGCGATCCTGCACCGCCTCGAGCCCGACCATGTCGAGCAGCATGGCAATCCGCTCCCGCCGGGCACGGCGATCCAGTCTGAAGAGCCGGCCATAGTAGTCGAGAGTCTCGCGGCCGCTGAGAAACCGGTAGAGATAGGACTCCTCGGGCAGGTAGCCGATCTGCCGCTTGATCTCGACGTCCTTGGGCCTCTTGCCAAGCACGGCGATCCGCCCGGCGGTCGGCTGCAGCAGGCCCAGGAGCATCTTGATGGTGGTGCTTTTCCCTGAACCGTTTGGCCCGAGCAGGCCGTAGATCTCGCCGCGGCGGACCGTCAGGTTGACGTTCTCGACGGCCCGCACGCGCGGCCGCATCCAGAAGTCGCGAAAGACCTTCGTCACGCCGGCGCAGGCGATGTCGATCTCGTCACTGGCATGTCCTAAAGCCTCCATCGTCTCTCCTCAAGCTTCGGCGTACGGTCCCGCGGCAGCACTCCGTCAACGGTTTGACTGAGCCTCTTTTTGCAGCCTCTTCTTCGACCGCAGCTGCTGCTTCTGTCGTTCCTTCTGGAGTTCCGGATCGCGGTTGAGCTGGAGCTCCAACTGGCCCGGCACCGTGTAGAACGTCTCCACGTCACCGGTGAGGATGGTTTCGCGAGCATCCTCCCAGAGCTTCGCCAAAACGAGGCGGGGATTCTGCTGGTATTGGGGCAGCAGGAGTTCGAATGACTGGGCCTCCGAGCCGACCCGCTCCACGATCTGGGTGCGGTAGGTCTTGGATGAATTGATGATGCGGGCCACTTCACCGCCAATGGGCGTGTCGCCGATTCGCAGGTCGGCGAGGGAGGCATCGATCCTTTCTTGAGTGGCACGGGCCCCGGCGTCAGGGCGATTGCGCCATGATGGGTAGTCTGGCATGATTGGGCAATCGCGTCCGTGATATCTCTGAAGGTGCTTCGGCGATCGGTCGGGCTGCGATCTTCACGGAGGATCGATGATGCC
>JBAXUW010000251.1:0-4462 GCA_037129495.1 Planctomycetota bacterium
GCGCGACGGACGTCGCCGCGCAGCGACAGGCCGTGATGCGCGTCCACGAAATCCATCCCCCCAGGTTCCATAAGAACGAATATCCACCATGGCCAGCGTTTCGTTGCCGTCGTAGCGCTTGGCGAAAGCATTTACAAATTGCTCCAGTTTCTTGAGATAAACAGGATCGTCGAATACAGGAATGACTTGCTCCTTCTGACTCCAGGAGCCATCGGGGAAAACGGGAATACGCACCGATTTGGCGCCCGCATTAAAAACGAATTTCGGAGTGACATACACCGGGCCGGTTGCATTGGCGCTCCATACACCCAAACGGCATTTGAGCCCGTGTTTCTTGCATTCGGCGATATCGTCATCCAGGAGTTTCCAGTTGTACTTGCCCTCCTCCGGTTCAATCACATTCCAGCCATATCGGTAATAAGCCATGGTGGCTAATGCCAAAGACTCCTTCGGCCAGACATCGAGCGATTCTTGCCCATTGTCGTTACCTCCTGCGGCCGGATACAAAATCCAGCCCTTGCCCGGATTCAGCAACGGCTCGGTGTCTTCCTGTGGGGTAATCGTAATGATTTTCGCTCCTTCTGCGGCACAGGCCAGGCCGATAATCAATATGAGATAGGGCAAAGTCATCACACCAGCCTACTCAGATTTCTCGGCCATGACCTTTTGTTCCGCTCCAAAGGCAATCTTGCCTGGGGCCCCAAGGGAAAACGCAGGCTTGCCGCCCCGCAACTGCATCGAACCCACCGTGCCGTGGAACGTGAGTTGGCCGTCCTTGTAATCGAAGGGCGAGGCACTCAGAAAGACGTAGTCCGTGTTGCCGTTCCGCTGCAGTTGCACGCCCCGGCCTTCGGCGATGACCGTCACCGAAGGGGCCGCCTCTGTCTTCAGGCGGGGATACAGGAGCGCCGTCAGGCCGGTTCCCGGCTGGGCATCGGCGATCAGGCCGATCTGCGTGGTGGGCATGTTGCCGATCTGTTTGGCGTCACGATCCAGGCCGGAAAGTGACTGGCGCATCTTCTTCTCCGTCCGAAGCAGGGGTTGCGCGGGCGCCAGCACGAAGATGTCCATGTCGACATCCTCGCGACCGATCGCCAGGGCGCGCGTGGCGGCGGTCGGCTTGGCAAAATGAAGGTCCATGGCGGTACCATCGCCGACCGCGTTGGTCATAGTGTCGGTTTGGGGCGGCGCGGCGGCCGCAGGCATTCCGCTTCCTGATCCCAGCCGCACATCCCGCGCGGTCAGCCAGAGGCGCCAGGTGTAGGGCGCGGCCGCGGCCAGGGTATCCGCCACGATGAAGTAATCCGCTTCCTGCGGGTCAGTCGATTTCACCAGCGCGATCTGCCGCGTCCACGGTCCTTTGGTTCCCCGCACGTAGTCCAGTCCCGCCGAGTTCGTGAACTCGGTCACGTGCATCACACCGCCGGCGCCAGCCGTGCTGAGCATGCTGTGATCATCCTGGGGCGCCCGACCGCAGTAGCCGAAATCATCCGCGAGAACACGCCCCCGGCCCCACAGCGTGATGCTGCCGGAATCGTCGTCATAATGCGCGTGGTTGGCGCCGGCAATGAGCGTCAGATACGTTTCGCGGTCCGAAGGAAACCGGTGGCGAAGCACGACGCCGGTTTGCGGGAACAGATCGCTGCCCCAGGCTGGGGCTTGCGGCGTCATGGCGGCGCCGCGGTAGAGGCCGTTGCAGCCGATCATGCCGGGATAGCCGCCGCCAAACGAGCCGGGCCACGACCGTTGCTGCAGGAACATCCATTGCATGTTGGCGGCAAAGGTGGGGTCTTTGTCTTTCCACAGCATCGCCAGGGTGCCGAAGATTCCGTTGGGCTCGTTCAGGTAGGTGTTGCCGATCGGCGGCAGATGGCGGAACCCGCCGAACCGCGAGTCCGGCGGCGTGGAGATCTTCGCCAGCCACTCCCCGATCTTCTTCATGCGCGGGGAATAGAGATTGTCATCGAGCCCGGCATTGCGGGCCATCACCAGGTTGGCATTCAACTGCTCGATGCCGATCGCCGCATAATGCGGGGCTTCCAGCCAGCCCCCGTTGTCATCCGCCCAGGTGGCGAGCTCTTTGCGGGTTTCCTTGAGCGCCGCCTCGGCCCATTCCGCGGCGCAGGGGTGCGAGGGAATCAGGCAGGCCACCATCATCTTGTAGCCGTTGACCAGCGTGGTCATGTTCGGGTTGGCGGCAAAGCCCCGCTCGGGCGACCAGTAGGTTGGGCTGCCGTACACATAGCCCAGGAAAGCGAGTTGCGCCAGGATGCGCCGGCGCTGCCCGGGCGCCAACTGCTCGTCGGCCAGTCCGGCATCGGCCATGGCGATGGGGCCGGCGACGAAATCCATCTGCACATGCGGAGCCACGCCCAGGAACATCTGCTCCTGTTTCGTGTAGAAGTCCACCACGTTCTGCAACAGCGCGACGGTGCTCGAGGAAAGGCTCCGACCGACCTCCGGGTCACCGGTCACATAGTACACGGCACTCGGGGGCAACTCGCCCCCCACCGCGTACCGGGAGAGGGTTGCCTTGCGGAAGCCGGCGACCGCGTTCGCATACGCCTCGGGGTTCGGCACCGCCTTACGCAGGGCCGGCAACTCCTCCTTCTTCACGAACAGGCGCGGATAGGTGTCTTTGGCGTTCGGCCATTGCAGGACGTAGTCCTTGACGGCATCAAGCGGGAAATGGCTGTGCTTGATCAGGTATTGATCGGGCAGGATCACGGTGTTCTCGGCCAGGGGCTTGCCCTTCAGCAACGTCAACCCGTCGTCCGCGGAGAGGGCGCTGATCATCCATTTTCGCTCTCCACACTTCAGCGGCAGCGGCAGAGTGAGGCGGGCTTCATCCTTCAATAGCCCCTTCCACAACCAAAGCTGGATCGGCGACCGCAAGTTGCCCGGGACGGCCGGTTGAACCCACACGCCGGGTTCCCTCGCACCAAACGCCAGCAGATCCGGCGCTTGCCCGCCCCCGGCAGGCTGCTCGTCGATGTTGGGGGCGACTGTTCCCGCCCGGAAAAGACCAAAGCTGGCGCCTTGTCGATCCTGGCTCCACCATTGCCGCCAGGGCTCCAGGATGAACACTTGCCCCATCCCGATCTTGCCCACCGCCGGTTTCTTATTGCCACTGCGGTAGAGCACCGTATCCGGCGAAAAGTTACGATTGAAATCGAGGAGGCACTGAATACCATCGCCCTTCACATTGAATTTTTCGTCCGCCAGGATCACCGGCTCCCGCGCATGGAGGCGTATTCGCAGCAGCCACTTGGAATCCTTTCCGAAGGCGACCCGACAAACCGCCTCGCTGAACACCGGGCCCCGGGCCGTGATTTCCACGGAATACTCCGACGGCGGCACGGCGGATTCGAGGGTTGAGTCGCCGACCCATGTTCCGGAATTCAAGCGGATCGCGGCAATGGGACCCTCACCCGCCGCCAACTTCTTGCGCAGGGCGATCCCGGTACGTCCGTTACTCAGGACGATCTGGTCTTTTTCCTCTTTCACGCCGAGATCGGTCGCCTTCATGGCGGGGGTTTCGGCAAAGTTGAACTTCCGTGTCTGGAATGGATTGAGGTCCGCCTGGAAAGCGATGCGTGCCGTCTCTCCCTTGGATGCCGGCTCAAGTTGAAAGGTCACCTCGGCGCCGGCGTCATCCCGCAGTGCACGGTCGGCCTTGAGGTGGGCCGCCTGGGCCTCCGTCAGAGGAAAGGAGACACACTCGTTGCTCCAGGTGCGCCCGAGAAAATCCTGCAAACAGAAGTCCGCTCCCTGCGAATCGGGGATGACGGCCCGGGGCGGTGTGCCGAACAATTCCATTTTCTCTATTTCCATGGTCCCGGCGCCATCGCCGGGGTCCAGCCGGAACGAGGCCAGTTTGCCGAAGACGTCCAGCGGTATGGCATAGTCGTGCCACGCGTTGTCCCACTTCAGTTCGCGCAGTATCCGGCTCTTATCATCACTCCACGCGCCGCTGGAAGCGGTCGTCCAGAAGATCTGGCCGGACCCCTGGGTCGACCTGGCGCGAAAGCGAAGGACCACCGGCCCTTCCGATCCCTCCACCGGGCAACCCAGGTACGGATCGTCGCCGGTGCAGGCGATGACCAGCCGGTTGGACACCACGGACAGTTTGGTGTTGTTCAGGGCATTCCAGCCGTCCGTTTCCAGCGGACTGCTCCAGGAGTCGGCCGCATCTTGAGGGAACTTCCAAGCCCGGATGAGTTTCATGCCCGCGAGCTCAGGGGTGGGACTCGGGGCGGCAGGCTTGTCTTCCGCACAAGCCGTCTGCAAAGCCAGCCCCAGCCATCCGGCCAGGCAGGCGATGGCGAGAGTCACTATCGTCTTCTTGAGAATGTTCCCATCCTGCATGATTTGCTCCTTTGCTTTCTTGTCTACGCTCCGATTGCCCCAAGGATAGCCCGGTCAATGGCACTTCCACAAGCGTTGCCCTACTGCTGAGCGA
>JBAXUW010000252.1:0-4456 GCA_037129495.1 Planctomycetota bacterium
ATCCGCGTCAACGACCGCCGCGTGCTCTCCGGCATCCTGCAGGAATGCGGCGTGGCCGACCGGTCGACTGCCGTGCTGCGGTCGCTCGACAAACTCGGCAAGGCGACCCCCGCCGCGGTCGCGGCAGAACTCGAGGCCCACGGCGTGGCGGCCGATGTGCGGGGCAAACTCCTCGATATGGCCCAGCTCGCCGGCAATCCGGCCACCGTGCTCGCGGCGCTCGACGGTCTGGTCGGCGGCTCTGAGATCGGCCAGACAGGCGTGGCGGCGCTTGAGAGCCTGCTCGAGGGCGTGCGGCAGGCGGGCGTGCCCGACGGACGTATCGTGGTCGATCCGTCGATCGCACGTGGCCTCGACTACTACACGGGCATCGTGCTGGAGAGCTTTCTCGATGACCTGCCGGGACTGGGCAGCATCTGCTCCGGCGGCCGGTATGACAATCTTGCGGGTCTCTATACCAAGCAGTCGTTGCCGGGAGTCGGGGCATCGCTGGGCATCGATCGGCTCCTCGCAGGGCTTGAGGAACTGGGCCGACTCAAGCTGGTGGAGACGCCGGCTGAGGTGTTTCTCGTCTACTTCGACGAGGCGCATCGAGCCGACTATCTCCGCATTGCGGCGAGCCTGCGGGCGGCTGGTATGGCCGTGGAGTTTTATCCCGAGGCGAGGCGGGTGGGGCAGCAGCTCAAGGTGGCTGTCAAGAAGGGGTTTCGTGTGGCCCTGGTGATCGGCAGCGATGAGTTTGCGAGCGGCACCGCCCAGCTCAAGAATCTCGCCGCGCAGACGGCCAGCACGATTGACTGGCATGGCGATTTGCACGTGCTCGCCGACGCCGTCCACTCGCAGCTCGAGGTCATCAAGCTGGGCGAGTGAGCTGGCTGGCGAGTGAGCGGCTAGCCCTCGCCCAGCCGCTTCTCGATCGTGGTGATCTCGCGGACGACGTTCGCGGCGGTCGCTGGTCGGTCGGCGGGCTCGTGGGCGATCAGCCGCATCACGAAGTCCGACACGTCGCCGGGCACCTCGGGCGCCAACTGCCGGAGCGGCAAGGGCATGCCGCGGGTGATCGAGGCCAGCATCGTCAGCATCGACGTTCCCTCAAAGGGCAGCCGGTCGGCGAGGAGTTCATAGAGGATCACGCCCAGCCCAAAGAGGTCGCTACGGGCATCGACAGATCGGTCGCCGATCCGTTCGGGTGACATGTAGGCCGGTGTGCCCACCACGGCGCCGTCCGCTGTCGCGTTGACCG
This sequence comes from Planctomycetota bacterium, assembly GCA_037129495.1. Taxonomy (GTDB): domain Bacteria; phylum Planctomycetota; class Planctomycetia; order Pirellulales; family UBA1268; genus CAMCQY01. Next base: position 1,244 of record JBAXUW010000252.1, read on the forward strand.
CGTCGGGACCGTCGCCGATATCGCGGGCGAGGCCGAAGTCGATGATTTTCACCCGCCGTTCTGGGCCCTCGAGAATGATGTTCTCGGGCTTGATATCGCGGTGGATGAGGCCGTGGTGATGAGCGGCCGCCAGTCCCGCCGCGATCTCGCGGCCGATCCGCAGGGTCTCCGCCACCGGCACGCGGCCCACCTGGGCCCGGTAGACGCCGAGCGTGTCGCCGTGCAGGCACTGCATGACGATGTAGGGCAGCCCCCGCTGCCCACCAGTTGGCTGGTGTTCACCGACCTGATAAATCGCGACTACGTGCGGGTGCTCAATGGCAGCGGTCGCCCGGCTCTCGCGAATAAACCGCCGCCGGGCCCCAGGATCGTCAGCCCGTGAGGGATGCATGACCTTGATCGCCACGCGACGCCCGAGGCTATCGTCGCTGGCCAAATAGACCTGGCCCATCGCGCCACGGCCGAGGGTCTTGAGCACCCGGTAGTCGCCGATCGTCGCCGGCAGCAGATCCCGCTGACTGTCCGGGGTGAAATCGGCTCGGAGCGGAGCCGCCGCATTCTCCGGCGCTTGTTGGGCCGCGGGCATGAAGGCCATTGTTTCGGTGAGCGGCGACCGCGGCTGATGGGTTTCGTTGGCCCCCTGCTCGATCACGAAGGAACAAAACGGATCGCCCCGCAGCAGGCAACTCGGCTCCTTGATTGTGATCGTCTCACCATAGTGGGCGGCGATGCCCCGCATCAGTCCGACTGCCAGCGGGCAAAGTCGCCGCGCTGAGGTGTAGATGAGATGCACTTCGTTAGGAGATTCCCGCACCGTCTCCAGCACCGGCGGCGCGGCACCGGGCGTCGTTTGCCGCACCATGGCATGGATAATTAATTCGGTGTGCTCGATGAGGTCGAGTGTTCGCCATGAGGGATCAACGTGGGTGCCGGCAACCTTCAGCAGGTGCGGCGCGAGGAGCTGGCCGAACTCCTCAAGGATTGCGGGCAGGCTGCGGCCCGACATCTCAGCGATCGTGGTGATGATCCTGACGGCATCGACATCGGGATAGACACCCGACGGCAGATACTTCGCCGTGGAGGTGGCCAGGCTCGCCCGGACCCCTTGCCAGGAGGTGCTGCCGGCCGCGGCCACATCGGCAAATTTCTGAAGGTAGAAAAAAATCAGGCCGTGCACGTGCGAATTCCCTTGAATCCCCAACACCAGATTTACGGAGTAGAGCCGCAGACCCGTTGCCTGTACAGCAGCAGGCCGTGGGCCGCGTGATAGAGGGCTCCGCACTCGACATCTACGTCGGCGGTCTGTTCGAGCAGATTCACGAGCCGGTCTGCTGCGCGGGTGACCCAGGGCTCGGCAAGCCGCTCGTCATCGAGTGCCAGGCTCAACACCTCAAAGACATGGCCTGTCGCGGACAGCCGCGCAAACACATCGGCCGACGTGCCAGGACGGTCAAACGTGTGGATTGAAAAACTACCATCGGCCTGCTGAAACCGCTGGGCGCGTTCGAGGCAGTCTTCGATCACGGCCGCCGCTGCGGCCCAGCCGCCGGTGAGTTGTGAGGTTGGTCGCTCCGTGGTGGCAACATGTTTGCGGAGCGCCACTACGAGGCCGTAGAGCCGATGCGCCCCACCGCAGGCGCTGGCGAAGAGATCGGCATCGGCCTCCATCTGCACGACCCGCTCCACCGTCCACCGACTGCCGTCGCTGGCTGTCCAGACTCCATCGGTGGGGAGGTAGGCGGTGATCGCCATCAGCGTCCAGGTTGCCTCCTGACCGGGCCGGATATCGGCCTGCGCCTGCGTGAGCAGATCGTTGACGGTGAACGGCCGCGCCCCCGCGACGAGTCTTGTCTCGCGGGGCAGTCCCTCCAGCCCACACTGCGAGAGGTAGCCGAGCCATTGATTGGGATGGCCCTGGCCACTCGTGCTGCCCTCTTCCACAAGGGCAATCACCCCCGAAGAGGCGGACCGCAACTGCCAGCCGATGAGCCGGCCGCCATCGAGCAGATAGTCGACTGCGGGCGACACCAGGCCACCGTGGGCCAGAGGAAAGTCGCGGCCAAACGCCAGAATACCATGCACCACCTGCCAGGCCCCGTGCACAGCGGCATCGAGCCGACGGCCATCCCGCGCGTGAGCGAGGGCCGCGTCGATACGCCGGCAGAGTATCTGGCGGTCGACTGGTTGCGCGACGCGATCAACGCCCTCGGCGAGAGCGGTAAGAGGAGGGGTCGTGGCCGGTTGGCCGCAGCCTGGCAGAAGGCAGGCGAGGAGGGCCGCCACGCCTAGCAGGCAATGAAACGGGCTGCGAACACTCGCCGGGGTAGGTGCGTAAAGAAATTCCATGAACAACGCCAAGATCTGGTGACGGGGCGGGAAAACCCGGTTGGGCTGCCAAGTCGCCTGCTAGAATACATCGGGTTTGGCTCGCCATCATGAGAGCGTTCGATTTTTCAGGAGCTGTTGCAGACTATGCCATTTTTCTTTTTCGATTTTAGATACATGCTCGCGATTGCCCCGGCGGTGTTGCTGGGAATGTGGGCCCAGTGGCGAGTGCGGTCATCGTTTGCCGCCGCGTCGCATGAGCCGGCCCCACTCTCGGGCGCGGCCGCCGCACGGCTGATCCTCGATTCGGCCGGCGCAACGAACGTGGAGATCGAGTCGGTGCCTGGGCAACTTACCGATCACTACGATCCGCAGACAAAGATCCTCCGGCTTTCGGACCAGGTCTACGGGAGCCGAACATTGGCGGCCGTGGGGATCGCCGCCCATGAGGCTGGCCATGCCCTGCAGGATTACCAAGGCTCCTCGATGATGTCGCTGCGCAACACCGCCGTGGGCGCGGCAAATTTCGGCAGCGGCTTTGGAATGATGGTCTTTGTGGCCGGGCTGGCACTGGCAATCCAGCCGTTGGCCTGGCTCGGGATCGCGCTCTTTGGGGCGACGGTTTTCTTCCAACTCGTGAATTTGCCCGTCGAGATCGATGCCAGTAACCGGGCCAAAGCGCAACTCGTGGGTCTCGGCATTGTGCCGAGCGACTCAATGGGTTCGGTGAACAACGTGCTTAACGCGGCAGCCTGGACCTACGTGGCGGGCACGCTTCAGAGCGTGCTGACACTGCTCTACTACGCCAGCTATCTCACCGGCGGTAGCAGGAGCGACTCGGACGGGTAGCAATCGTGTTTCGGGGTGGGATAAGTTTTCTAACTTGTC
>JBAXUW010000253.1:0-4453 GCA_037129495.1 Planctomycetota bacterium
CCGGTCCTCAACGGGAGCACGCTTGACACCGTGCTTACGCTCTATCGCGAAACGGGTTCCGGCACTCGCGAGATCGTCGCCCGCAACGACAATTATGACGGCCGTGATTCGTTCATCGGTCTCCAGTTAGACACCGGCACGTATTACATCGCAGTCACAAGCACCGGCAACACTGCAATCAATCCCGAGGTGAGCGACTCGGGGTACGGTGGACGCAGCGACGGCGATTACCAGTTAAAGCTGGGTTTTGTACCAACAGCAACAGCGGCCAACACGATTGTGGACACCTCTGGCACACTGCTGGACGGGGATCGGGACGGGAAGGCAGGTGGGGCGTTTCGTTTTTGGTTCAATACCGCTTCGGTCGCCAACACGCTCTTTGTGGATAAGGCGACCGCCACGGCCGTCGGTGCAGATGGCACGGTTGCCAAGCCTTATAAAACAGTTCAGGCGGCCCTTGCTGCCGTTGTGCCTACGACACGCCTTATCCGAATCGTTGGAAATGCTGCCGGCTCGGGGGGCACATCGCTGCCGTATCTCATCGGCACCGATCTGGCTGGAAGGACGCTCTCCGACGGAGGCACGTTCAATGTACCTGCTGGCGTGACAGTCATGATCGACGAGGGAGCGGTGCTGAAGTTGCGGGCAGCGGTTATTGATGTAGGCAGTTCGTCACCGCTGGTATCGCGGGCTGGAGCAGCACTCCAAGTGTTGGGCACTCCGACCAACAATGTGCTCTTTACCTCCTATCACGACGACACGGTTGGGGGCAATTCCGATGGCATTGGCCCTGCAGCAACGGGCGGCCAGTGGGGCGGTATCGCCCTGCGGAGCAATTCCGATTCGGCAACGAAGAAGGTGTTTTTGAATTCCATCAGCCAATCGCAGATCAGCTACGGCGGTGGGCAGGTGTTCGTTGATTCACAGTTGCAGGTTGTCTCGCCGATTCAGCTGGAGAGCACACGGCCAACGCTGGCCTTCAACACGATCACCAAAAGCTCTGGTGCTGCGATATCAGCAGACCCCAATAGCTTCGAGGACAGCGATGGCCGAAGCGGTCCGGAGTTGCGCGGCAATCGGTTGCTCAATAATTCGATCAATGGGCTGTTCGTGAGAATTCGTACGGAATTCGGGAGCCCAGTGGACAAGCTGGATGTGTCTGCCCGATTCAAGAGCACGGATATTGTCTACGTCTTGCAGGAAAATCTCTTCATCAATGGTGGAGTTGGTGGGTACGAAGAAAAGGTCGACCCTGCCGATGGCTTGCTCAAGTATTTTGCTCGCAAGAGCGGTCGACTCACGATCGATCCGGGCGTGGTTGTGAAGTTGCAGGGCTCACGAATCGAACTGGAGCGGGGCACGTCGCAGTTGATTGCGGAGGGCACGGCAGATCGCCCCGTGATTTTCACGAGCTTAGGCGATAATCGGTTTGGTGGCGGCGGCACGTTCGACACCAACGGCGCCCTATCGGATGTGTCCGTTGCCGGTGACTGGGGCGGCATCTTTCTCAACGCTGGATCTTCCGCAAGCATCGATCGCGCCACCATCGCCTACGGTGGTGGGCAGACGCCCATTGAGGGCACGTTCGACAGTTTCAATGTGATTGAAACGCACCAGGGTGACCTCCGCGTGGCCCACAGCCGGATCGAGAACAACGCCGCCGGCGCGTCGAGCACAAACCGCGTTGGCCGTGGCGGAAATGCAGCCGCTACGATCTTCGTTCGCGGTGCGCAACCGATCATTGTAAGCAACGACTTCCGCAATAATTTGGGTGCCGTTGTGAGCGTGAATGCCAATTCGCTCACCGATGTCGAACGGCCCGATTCTGGCCGGAGCACAGGGGCCATCGATCGCGAACCTCTGTACGACGATAATGTCGGCCCGCTTGTGCGGGGCAACCGGCTTTCCGGCGTCGGCTTGGGCGGCATGCAAGTTCGCGGCGAGGAGATCACCGTCCAGAGCGTCTGGGACGACGCGGACATTGTGTATGTCTTACAAAGTGAGATCATCGTCCAAAATTTCCACACGGCCACGGGCATCCGACTGCAGAGCCAGCCAAACGCCAGCCTCATTGTGAAACTCGATGGCCCGAATGCCGGCTTCACGGCGGCAGGCTACGGCCTGGATATCAACGACAGGATTGGCGGCACCGTGCAGGTGGTCGGCCAGCCTGGATATCCCGTTGTGCTCACATCGCTCAAGGATGATTCTGTGGGCGCAAGCCTCGACCCACTCGGTCTGCTCGTGAAAGACACCAACAACGACGGTACGTCCACGGTGCCCGCCGCCGGAGATTGGCGGAGCTTGAAATTCCTGCCGCTTTCGAACGACCGCAACGTGTCTCTTGTGGTGGAATCAGAGAAAGTTCTTACTGGCGGAGTTGATGTCAACGGCACCGCCCTCTTGGCTCAGTCTCTGGGCGTGCTGGCTCCAAACTTTGCAACGGGTGGTGCTTCGACGGCATCGGCACAGGAAAAGGGTGGCGACGACAATCGCCGGTTGGGCTTCGAAGTGCATGGCCGGATCGCCAGCGACACGCCTTCGGACGTCGATGTCTACAGCTTCGTTGGCTACTCCGGTTCTGAGGCCTGGATCGATATCGACAAAACAAGCCCATCGCTCAACGCAATGGTCGAAGTTCTGGATGCGTCGGGCAAAGTGTTGGCCTTGTCAGCCGATAGTCTGTCGGATGCGACGTTAACTTCGCTAACCAAAGGCATCGGACTACCGCTCGCGAAGGACTCCATTCTCGGTGCCGATTTTTACTCGCAGAATTCCAAGGATCCCGGCATGCGGGTCGTGCTGCCAAGCCTCGCAGGCCAGCCCATCGGAACGCTGACGCAGTATTACATTCGCGTGCGAAGCCAGCCGAAGTACGATGCAACCACGACGCAACAACAGTACGAGACCGATCTCCGCGATTCCGCCAAGGTAGGAGCAGGCGAATCGGCCGGCCGGTATGAACTCCGCGTGCGGCTCCAGCAGCGGGACGAAGTGCCTGGGTCGACAGTTCGATACGCCGATATCCGCTATCCCACAATCGGCATCGACGTCTTGGGTTTGCCCAGCCACTCGCCGCTCACTGGCGAAAACGGTGAAAACTCCACCGATGCCAACAATGCCTTCGCGTCGGCTCAATACGTCGGCAATCTGCTGCAGGTCGATCAAAATACGATCAGCATTGCAGGTGCCATAGCCAGTGCATCTGACGTCGATTGGTACACGTTCGCCCTGAACTTCGAACAGATTCAGTCGATTCGTGGCGTGAACGGCGGCGGAAAAACGTGGGCAACGGTATTTGATATCGATTACGGCGACGGCTTCCGCGGCGACCTGACGCTTTCGGTGTTTGACTCGACTGGAAGGCTCATGTATGTCGGGCGGGATTCCAATGTCGCTGCCGACCAACCAGCGGCCGGCCAAGGGAATAATTTCAACGATCTCTCGAGGGGATCGCTTGGCAAACTCGACCCGTTCATCGGCTCTGTCCAGATGCCGGCAGGCAATCCGACCGGCAGCGGCAGTATCGAGGATGGGGCCGCTGCGGTCGCTCCAGATCCATCGAAGCAGCTACGGTACTACGTGGCTGTATCGAGCAACGAGCAATTGCCTAGTGCGCTCGATGCGACGTTTAAGGCGTCCGCCACAAACTCGTTGATCAGGCTCGAGCCAGTAAACTCCGTTACACGAGTGGTCGAAGACCACATCGGCTTCACTGGCTATCACTCTGGCGAATCTGTAACCGGCGACGACAGCAACGACTACAAGTTCGTGGCCCCATCGGGGGGCCCTATGTTCGATCTGCCGAACCTTAAAAATCAGATCTCGCCTTTTACGTTCAACGATGTGGGCGTCTACCTTTCGTCTTCCAGCAAAATCACCCCCGGTGCCAATGACCTGATGATGCGGTCGGACGGCAAGCTCTACTCATACACGGGCCTGTCAGGAGCCGCGAACACCGCCGGCCGATTGGAAGTGATGGACCTTGGAACGGGCGTGAAGACGCTCGTTGGCGATGACTCAATCCCGGATCGACCCGCAAGCACGTCGGTCACAGAAACACATCTCGTCCCTCCAACAATCCCACCAACCACGGCTACGACAGCCTTTGGACTGGCAACCAAGAACATCATTCTCTCAACATTCACGGGGGTTTTACAGTACACGACGACACTTTCTGGCGACACGACGCCGACAACAGGCACCTGGACGATCACGTCCGATGCCCTCGGGAAACTGGCATTCCTGCCATTTGGTGGCGTGATCAACTTGATGCCCCAGCCAGGAATAAATAGTACCGTGGCCGGCAACGGAGCCGTTCAGGTGAATTGGACTGCAAACGGTGGTGTAGGTCAGGTGGTTGCGTTGGGCGTTGAGCTTGTCACGACAACCTACACGTTTACCCCAGACCCGAATTCCATCACGACAGACTTGGTGGATGCTTTGGCGTGGC
>JBAXUW010000254.1:0-4361 GCA_037129495.1 Planctomycetota bacterium
CGTGGATCCGGTCCATCTCGACGATTGCTGGCAGGAATACGGCCCGCTGACGCACGACACACAGCTCCGGGCCGCGATCGTTTTCGGGGAGATGCAGGCCAACGGGATCTGCATCGACCTCGACCGCCGTGAGGAAAAGCTCCGCGATCTCGACCTGATCCTGCACAACCACGGGAAGGCGTTGATGGAAGCCGGTATTCCCGTCGATGGGGCTGGCGTGGGCAAGGCGATCCAGCGGCGGCTCGAAAAGATCGTCAGGGAGAACCCCGGCGTCGACCTGCCCATCACGAACGGCGGTAAGTTCTCCACCAAAGCCGAGGATCTTGAGGCCGCGGCGGTCTTCGATGACGACGGCGTGCTCCGGCGTTATGTGGAATACAAGGCCGCCGAGAAACTCAAGAGCACGTACCTGCAGAAGATGACCGGCCGCCTGCATCCGCGGTTCGGCATCCTGATGCGCACGGGGCGGACCAACTGCACCGGCGACCTCGCGCTCCAGACGATCCCCAAGGAGCAGAATGGTCCCAGCACTGGCGTGACCTTGCGGCACTGCATCGTGGCGAGCCCGGGGCACGAGTTCGTCATGGCCGACTTCTCCCAGATCGAACTCGTGGTGCTCGCCTTTGCGTGGATGTACCAGTTCAGGTTCGGCACGCGGCTTCACGACGTCATCAACTCTGGCCAGGACGTTCACCGGATCATCGCCGGCACCGTGCTCGGGATCAGCCCCGACGAGGTGTCGAAGGACCAGCGACAGGCCGCGAAGGCGGTCTCGTTCGGCGCCCCCGGCAAAATGGGGCCGACGACGCTACAGAAGATCGCGCGAAACAACTACGGCAAGGACCTGCCGATTGAGGAGGTGCAGGCAGCCCTGAACGCCTACCGCACGGCGTTTCCAGAACTGTCCAAGTTTCTGACGCACCATCCTGAGCTCGGCGATGTCGATGTCGGGCTCGAAGTTGCCCGGTTCCTACGTCTGACGCCTCGGTCGTTCGACGAAGCCACCGGCCGCCACCATCGCGACAAGCCCGACTCCGACGAGCCCTCGGGCTGGATCGGGGGCATGATCCTGAAGGTCCTGGGAGACCCAAGCCCGCGGACGGCTGCTGGCGATCCGTATGGCCCTGAGAAGATCGAATACCTATGGGCTGCTGCGCAGGGGCTCGCAGAGGTCATTCCCAGCGGCGACAAAAAGAGGGCTCGGCTCGTCCAGCAACTCCGGCGTCGGGAGGCTTCGCCGGACCTGCGTCACGCCGTCGTGAAGCACTTCGACAAGACGCCGGTGATGTCCGCGACAGGCCGTGTTCGGGCGGCGGCGAGGTCCACGGCGAGCCGCAACACGATCTTTCAGTCAGCCGCGGCGGACGGCGGGCTGTTGGCCCTCTGGAAGCTCTACCGGGCTGGCTACCGGCTCGTGGCGTTTATTCATGACGAGATCGTGGTCGAGATCCCCGTCGGCTCTGACCGTGAGGCCCACGCCGCCGAGATCGCCCGGCTCATGACCGAGGGCATGCACGAGGTCATCCCCGGCATGCTCGTGAAGGTCGAGGCGTTCGTGTCGCCCTCGTTCAGCAAGGCCGAGGCGGTCTATACCAGCAAGTTCCCCGCCGACTGACTACGCGGCCTACGACGGTTTCCGGTGGCCTCGGATCCGGCGAAGTTTTCCAGGCTCCTCGTCGCGTCGGTTCCAGTCTGGGAAGTCCACGAAGAGCGTCAGTCCATCGCCATCCAGATACACTCCCTGCGTTCGCGCCTTCAGCCAGTTGTATTGCTGGAGCAACTCCAGTGCGCGGCGGAGAAGAGGAGCGAGGGTGGCGCCCGCGGCGGTGGATGTCTTGGAGTCGTACGTGCGTAGAACCTCAGTGATCGTGTCGCTCAGGTGGTGCGGGCCACGGATCTTGATCTGGTTCGCGATCCTGTCGTTCTTCCCCTGCGAGGCATTCTCCCAGCTCGTAGCGCGAAGCTCATACAGCGCCCGCCCGACGACGGCTGCTCTAGGTTTCCGCGCGAGGCCGAGGCCCCACAGCAACTCTCTCTGGCGGTTCTCGTGTTCCATCGCGGCGATCGCCGCTGCTCCGCGATCCAGTTCGTCTTCAAGTCGCGCTGCATGATGTGCCACGAGGCGGGCGTTGGTGGGCTCGTGGGCGTAACCGGGGCCGGGGCCGGTCGGCGTAGGAGTGTCCCCACGGCTTGCGGTCGAGGTTATTGATCACTCGCTGCTGGTCGATGAAAGCCAATCCTTCCCGCATGTTCTCGGCCTTGTCTCCGGCAGGAGTAGGTAGCACGACTGCCTGCGAGGTCGCGGCGTTAGCCTGTTGAAGGTGTTGGCCAACAGGGGCTGGCCGCTGCGTCTCGACACGCGGGTTTTGTGACGCCAGAGAAACTGATGGCGACCGGCTCACGGCGGCCGAGTTCTTGGCGGCTTTTCGGGCAGAGCGTACAGCCGTGGATGTCTTCGCCGCGGGCTTCTCTGCCGCTGACTTCTTGCCACGCTGGGCCTTCGCGGGCTTGGCTGGCCGCGAGGGCTTTTTCTTCTTCGCCTTCTTCTTCAGCGCAGCCTGCTTCGCTTGGGCTTTCTTGGAGCCGATCTTCTTCGACATGGGACTAACCTCGAATGCCTGATCGGCTACGAATCATGTTGTTGAGGACGTGGGCGGGTATCGGCGACCGGTACCTGTCCTGTGCCGACTCGTACTCGGAGGCATCAATCTCCAGCATGACCTTGGACATCCCGCGAGACTCGGCCGGAATGGGATCGGGCATGGCCGCCACGGTTTTCGATTGGGTTGTGACGAGGTCGGTGCCGATGCCCTTGTTGAGTTCCGCTTGGGCGTGCTCCGACGGCGACTCACTATCGCTTTGAACTTTTGGTACGCCTGTCGCCCGCTTCTTCCGCCACCGCTCAAGGTTCTGGAGAGGCTGCACTATTTCGTCACACCGTGGATCCTCCAAAGGCTTCATGCCAGTCCGCCACTGGGAATCGTCCACAGCCTTGAGCAGCGCGTCGGCAGCTATGACGATCGACATGGCGTCAGCTGGCGTTATCGGCGTTTGGGCCGACGCATAGGCTCCCGCGTCCGTTCGCAGAACTTCCATGCCCTTGGAACTGGCCTCGACGACGTCCTCGATAGCCCTGGCCAGAATATAGTCGTAGGGCGGTGTCACGACGTCCGCCGCTGCCGATGGGTAGACAAACTCCCATTGGATGGCCGTCGCCGTGTTGTAGACGCGGTACGCCCAGCCGAGGGTCTGCGCTTTTTTGTCAACCGCTAGCTTACGCAGCGATGCGAGATGGCAGAGCAACCGGTGGACACGATCCCTGCTGTATGACGTCATGAGCCTGAGCCTCCCCGCAGATCGATGACGATGCCGACGACGTGGGGAGAATACCCTTCGCCTTCGGGATTCAGCAAGCTTTCAGCGTGTGGGCTGCGCTGGAAGCCAGTGATTGGCCTGCAGTCACCTCTTGCATCTTGGCTGGCGTCCATCGCTGGCTGCGTTGCCGCCGCACGGTGGCCCGCTCTGATGGTCGTCAACGAGAGATCCGGCGCGCGTACCGTCGTGCCAGCATCGTGCGTGCGCCGATTCGTGAACTACGTCGTGCTCTCGATGCGAAGGCGTGGGGCACAGTGTGCTAACGCCATTACAACAGTATTTCCTAGCCAAAACGCGCTGGCTTCGGTGGTGTGCCTCGCTATGGTGAGTGAGGTCGCTAAAAGCGAACGACGATCACCGTGAGGAGTCGAGAATCTCTGGATTCCGCCTCCGCTCATTGGGAAGTGATTCCCCCTACATCGAGATCCGTTAACGAGGAACCTGAACATGATTGCCCACTACAGCGAAGACCCGATCGTCCCCGCCGACTATAACGCTGCCAGTCCCAGCCTTGTGCCCATGCTTCGGGAGCGCTGGCAGGTCGTCCCCGCAATAACGTCCCCTACAGGCCTGCCGCACGTTGTGGTGGGCGAACATCTGGCCGTGGTCGTCGCCTTCAAAGGTAGCCACGGGCTCGTGCCTATCGACCATGACATGCTCGCCGCATGGCGTCGGCCGATCGAAGAGGTGGTCCAACAGGCGATCGCGAACGTGGCGAGCCTCCGGTCCACGATCGAAAGGCTTTCCGGGAGTGGTCGGGCCTATCGCGTAAGCGGCAGCCCGGCAGCGGTGGCAGCGATACTGCAGAGTCCGAGCCTCCTGTCCGAGGTCGTCGTCAACGGAACACCGCTGGCAATCCCGGCCAACCCCGAGTGCCTCTACGTTACCGGCGACCGGGACACCGCCGGTCAACGGGCCGTGCTGCGGGCGGCGACGGAATTAGCCGGTCGCCCGGGGTGCTTTGTCGGCCATGGCCTGCGGCTGGA
>JBAXUW010000255.1:0-4344 GCA_037129495.1 Planctomycetota bacterium
CCCAACCATTATTCGCAGTCGTGGATCGACATCGCCCTCGGCACGGCGCTCTGGTCGCAGGGCAAGGCCGACCAGGCCCAGCCGCTGCTCAACCGCGGCCTGCTGATCGGCAATCAGTTTGACCACCCGCTCACGTCGTGGGGGCTGATTGTGTTGGGACGCATCGCTCTCCAGAGCGATCAGCCCGCCGCCGCTGCCAAGTATTTCGAAGAGGCCACCTACACCGCCGCCGATTACGGCGACGCCCGGGCGCTTGAGGAGGCCTTCCGGCTGGCGGCCGCGGCGCATTTCGCGGCGGGCACCCGCGGCGTGCCGCCGACGATTCGCGGTGGTGCAGACTGGGCGCGGAGCAACCTACCCATGCTGCGGGCCAGCCTGCTCGGACTCGAGGCTGAGGCCCTTGCCATCGAAGGGGATGCCCGGGCGGCGACCGCAACGCTTGCAGAGATCGATGGCCGGCTGATGCGTGGCGATCCGGGCCGCGGGTCGGCCGGTGCGCAGCAGGCCTATGCCGCGGCGCTGGCCGCCTACGATAGCGGTGAGGTCGCGGTCGGCGATCGAGCGCTCGACGAGGCGATCGCGATCGCCCGCCGCCGCTCGCCGGCTGTCTTTCAGGCAGCGCGGCTGGTGGAAATGGTGATGGCTGGCGCCGGCGGCATCTCCGATCGTCAGGCCGACCTGCTCTTCGCGAAGATTCTCGGCGACCCCACGCCTCGCGATCTGGCGATCGACCCGCTCGACTCGATTGCTACCGTTGCCACGCCGCGGACTGAAGCCTTCGACGCCTGGATTACCGCCGCCTCCCGCCGCGGTCCTGATGCGGTGCTCAATGCGGCTGAATTCGCTGTGCGGAGCCGCTGGCTTGTCACGCAGCCACTGGGGGGCCGCCGCACCGCAGTCGCCAACCTCCTCGGCGCTGATCCTGATCGATTGCCGCGGGCCGAGGCGGCTCGGCGGGCCACGCTCCTGGCCCGGCATCCGGAATTGGCCGCGGTGCTCGACAACATCGCCCGCGTGAAGACACCGCTCACCGCCGCGCTCTTGGCAGCTGCTGGTCAGCCGGCCGCTGATCCGGAAGACGGGCCGCCGCGGTCCACGCTGCCCGGCGATCCGGCGGCCTGGCGAGACTACCAAAGGCTCGCCGACCGGTGCCGTCAATTTGTCGCCAAGATCGCCGCCGGCCGCGAGTCGGCACCGCTCGATATGCCGCCGTTTACGCCCGCACTTGAAGTCCGGCGGCGGCTGGCGGCTGGGCAGTTGATCTTGTCGTTTCACTGGACGAATGCGGGGCTCTTCGGGGCCCTTGAATCACACGACCGCGTCGCCACCTGGCAGGTGAAGCAACCGGCGGCTGTTGCCAAGGAGATCGCGAGCCTCGCGAAGTCGATCTGCCTCTTTGATTCGAACGCCGCGGTTTCGACCGAGAGACTGTTGGCCAGCGACTGGCAGGGACCCGCCGAACGAATCGAGCGACTCCTCTTTGAAAATTCGAAGATCGAACTCGCGGACGGCATGATTGAGGAACTGGTGATCGTTCCTGATGGCATGCTCTGGTATCTGCCGTTTGAACTGCTCCCCGCGGGATCGGCGCGGCAGGCCGCCCCCGAACAGCCCCCACTCAGGCGACTGCGTGACGTCTGTCGCATCCGCACCGCTCCAACTCGGAGCCTGGCCGTGCTGCGGTTCGAGGCTCCGCATGCCGCCGGTCCGATCGGCGTCTACGCCGGCCGACTGTTTCGCGGTGATCGGCCCGCGATCGCGCAGGAAGCGGCCGCCCGGATCACGGGGTCGCTCGAACGGGTAGTGGTGCTGCCGGCTGCCGTTCGAGGAATCCCAATGCCGCTGCTGGCGTCGCTCGTCGACACGCTCCTGGTGTTTGATGAACTCTCCGGTGACGGGCCGGTCGCGACCCGGCCGCTGGTCACAATGCAAAACGGCAGGCCAGGCATGACATTCGACGACTGGCTGGCCCCACCGAGTAAGCGGCCGCAATGCGTGGTGCTGCCGGGCTTCCAGTCGGCCATGGCCGGCGGACTGGCAAAGCCTCCCGCGCGGCCCGGCGATGAGCTCTTTCTGGCCGTCACCGATCTTGTGGCCGCTGGGTGCCGCACAGCCCTGGTGAGCCGCTGGCGGATGGGCGGCAAGACAAGCGTCGATCTGGTGGAGGAATTTCTTCGCGATCGCGGGGGGGACGATGTTGTCGCGCCGCCGGCTGCGGAGAGCTGGCAGCGGGCCGTCGAAATCGCCACTGCCGAACAGCCCGATGTCGCCCGCGAGCCGCGGCTCAAGCAGTCGCCAGAGGCGGTGTTGCCCGATGCAAGAGCGCCGCTCCTCTGGGCCGGCTATCTGCTCGTCGACTGCGGGCTGGGACGCTACGATGACCCGCCGTTGGCGGCCCCAGCCAACAACGCTCCGCCGCCGCCGCCCGCCCAGCCACCTGTTGCGCCGCAGCCGCCAGCGCAGCGCGGGCCGCTCAATCCCGCCCTGCCCCGGCCAGCCGCTCCATAACAGCATGGCAGCAACATGACACCAATCAGCGCATGACAGACTTTCTTGCTGCCCTTTCGGTCGGACCAGCAGCGGGCCTGCTGGCACTCGCCGGTGTTTCGTTTCTGGCCGGTGCGGTGAATGCCTTCGCCGGCGGCGGCACCATTCTGACGTTTCCTATTCTGGCTGCCATCCTGCCGGCCGGCCCCGCGAGGCTCGTGACGGCCAATGCGACGAGCACCATCGGACTCTGGCCGGGAACGGTCGCGGCGGCCTGGGCCTATCGCGGAGAACTCGTCGGGCAGCCGCCGTGGGCCGTGTGGCTGATGCTGCCAAGCCTGTTGGGCGCGCTGCTTGGATCGACGCTGGTGCTGGTGCTCCCACCGTCATGGTTTGACGCCTGCGTGCCTTGGCTGATCCTCACCGCGGCGGTCGCCTTTGCGCTGCAGCCGCAGCTTGCGCGGCTGGCCGCCCCCACCCCGGCTGGCGGGGATGCGCCGCCACTGTCGCGGCTGATTCTCGCCTGTCTCTTGCAGTTTGGCGTGGCGGTCTACGGCGGCTATTTCGGTGCTGGGATCGGCATCATCATGCTGGCTGCGCTGGGCGTGCTCGGCCTCGGTGATATTCACCGACTCAACGCCCTGAAGAACCTGCTCGCCATGACGATCAACGGCGCAGCGGCCGGTCTGTTTGTTGCCGGCTCTGTCCTCGGATCGCACTTGGTCTCGTGGCCGCATGCCGCGATCATGGCGGTGGCCGGGGTGCTCGGCAGCAGCGCCGGATCGCACGTGGCCCGCCGGTTGCCGGCCCGCATCGTTCGCCGCGGCGTGGCCCTGATCGGGTTTGCACTGGCGGCCTATTATTTCCTGCCTCGCTAGAAGTGGCCGCGGATCGACAGTCCCCGTCCGTCGCCTTAAGCTAAAGTCGAATGCTCGTTCACACTGATAATCTCACCAAGCGATATGGCAGCTTCACCGCGCTCGACGGCTGTTCGCTGTCGGTGGCGGAAGGTCACATCTTCGGGCTGCTGGGCCCCAATGGCGCCGGTAAGACCACGCTCTTGCGGCTGTTGCTTGGCTACATTAGGCCCACCTCCGGCGCCGCCACCGTGGCTGGCTTCGATTGCGTCAGCCAGTCGCTTGAGGTGCGGGCCCGCACTGCCTATCTGCCCGGTGAGGCCCGACTCTTCCGCCGCATGGACGGCCACCGGGTGCTCGATTTCTTTGCCAGCCTGCGGCCCGGCAGCCGCCGCGACGTAGCCGCAGCGGTGGCTCGGCGGCTCGATCTCGACTGCTCGCGGCAGGTGGCCCGCATGAGCACGGGCATGCGGCAGAAGCTGGCGTTGGCGGTTGTGCTGGCAATGGAAACGCCGCTGGTGATTTTGGATGAGCCGACGGCCAACCTCGATCCAACGGCCCGGGCCGAGGTGCTCGACCTCGTGCTTGAGGCCCGCGCCGCAGGCCGCACGGTGATCTTCTCGTCGCACGTGCTCTCGGAGGTTGAAGACACCTGCGACAGCGTCGCGATTGTGCGGGCCGGTCGGGTTGTGCATGAGCAGTCGCTGGAGCACCTCCGCCGCTGCCACCGCATCCATGCGAAGCTCAACGGGCCGCTCGGCGGGATACCCGTGGAGTTGGCAGCGAGTGTGAAGATCGCGGAGCAGGGTGATGGCAGGGTGGTGTTGGAGGCGGGCGATTCACTGGCGCCGCTCTTGGGCTGGCTGGCAACGCTCCCGCTCGCGGAGGTAAGGATCGAGCCGGTCGGGCTTGCCGCCGTCTACGACCGGTTTCATCGCGCGGCCGTGGAATAACGATGCCAACTTCACGCAAAACATCGCTTCCTGCGATTTTTGCTGGG
>JBAXUW010000256.1:0-4319 GCA_037129495.1 Planctomycetota bacterium
AGGCAGGACCAGGCGGGCCGGGCACTGGCGGAGCCACGGCGGCTAGCGGGCCGGCAGCTGGAGACACCGGGGCTGAGGGCGTGCTCTTCGAGGCTGGCGATTCCGCAGCGCCCACAACGGTCAAGGAATACACATTCAAGCCAGCCGAAAAATTGCCGCCGGTAAAGGGTATCAGCGGCTACAAGCCGTTGGACAAAGACACCGTCCGCTTCGCGCTCAATGTCTGGGCCGGATGGAGTCCGATCATCCTTGCCAACGACGGCTTCAAGGCGGGCAAAGTCTGGCAGGCACCCGGTGGCGAGCCATTTAAGATCGAACTTGTACTCATCGATAACCCCGTCACGATGCGGGATGCCTATGCCGCTGGCGAGGTCCACATCGGCTGGGCCACGCTCGACATGCTGCCGCTCTTTCTGGAAGGGCTTGTTGATCGCACGGGAACGCCGAAGGACTCGCGCGTCATGCCACGGGTCTTTCAACAGGTCGACTTCTCAAATGGCGGTGACGGCATCGTCGTTCGCGAGGGGATCAAAACGGTCCGTGATCTGGCCGGTAAGAAACTGGCGCTGGCCCAGAATTCCCCCAGCCAGTTCTTCGCTCTCAACATGCTCGTGGCCGGCGGCCTGCAGCCCGGCGACGTCGATATGGTCTACACCGACGACGCCTTCCAGGCAGCCGCAGCCTTCAATGCTCAGAAGGATTTGGCCGGCTGCGTGTCGTGGGCGCCCGATATCTACAACCTGGAGAAGGCCAAAGGCAATCGCATGCTGATCACCACCCAGACGGCCAATCGGCTGATCGCCGATGTCTGGTTTGCGCGGGCCGACTTCGCCAAGGATCATCCCAATAAGATCGAGGCGATCGTGCGGGGCATCTTCGACTCGATGGAATTGCTCAAGACCGAGTCGGCCCGGGCAAGGGCCGCCGAGCTGATGGCCGCTGGCTACAACATTCCCGCCACCGACACGTTGGGCATGCTCGGCGACGCCCACAGCACGAATTGGGCGGAGAACTACCAGTTTTTTCTCAACCGCAACAATCCTGCAAATTTTGAGCGGATTTGGAAACAGGCCAATTACCTCTACCGCCGCGTCGGAGCCATCACAAATCCGCCGGTGCCGTTTGATCAGGTGATGGACTTCTCAGTGATTCAAAAACTGGGGGCTGAGCCGAAGTATGCGGAGACGAAAGACGAATACGCGCGAGTGTTGGCGCCGAAGACGCTCTCGCAGATCCGGGCCGAGAACGACGAGATTCTTACCAATACAGTGGTGATCCACTTCTTTCCTAACAGTTGGGACCTCAACAAGCGGATCGTGCGGCGGATCGACGGCAGGGAGATTGAGGAGCCCTATGACGCGACCGTTGATCTCGTGCTCGACGAGGTGGCCACGCTCGCCAAACAATTCGGCAACGCGCGGATCGTGATCGAGGGGCATGCCGACGCCTCGATGAAGGGGCAAGTGCCGGCGTCGATGGTGAAGGAACTCTCGCTCGAACGGGCGCGGGCGGTGAAGGATGCGATCGTCAAGAAATTCGAACTCGACGACAACCGGTTTGCGGTTGACGGCGTCGGCTGGGAGCGGCCGGCCGATCCAGACCAACCCGACGACAACGCGCTCAATCGGCGGGTGGAAGTCAAGGTTTATTCGGCGGAGAAGGAATGACTACGCCACCGGCTGAGGGGCCAGAGGCCGCCAGCGAAGCCGTGCCCGTCGTGGCCCCGGCCGGGCCGCTGAGAGGGGATGCGGACGCGATAACGGTGATGCTCTGCGGCATAACCTGTGTGGCCTGCGTGCTGGCTGCCTGGTTTATCGCTACGGCCGGCGAGGCGGAGGGTCGCTTCATCAGCCCTGCCATGCTACCGAGCCCGGCAGAGACGGTCCGGGCACTGCCCCGCGTGTTTGGCGAACGGAAGCTCGTCGCGAATACGCTGCGGACGCTCGTGCGGGTCTGCCTTGGATTTGGGCTGACTGCGGCGGTCGGCGTGCCGCTGGGTGTCTTGGCAGCCTGTTTTCCGGCGGTGCGGGCGTTTCTCGCGCCGCTCACTGTATTTGGCCGCAACATTCCGGTGGCAGCGCTCATCCCCCTAACGTTCTTTTTGTTTGGCATCGGCGAATTTCAGAAGGTGATGTTTCTCTTTATCGCAAGCGTCGCCTTCGTGGTGAGCGACACGACCGCCGCCGTGCTGGAGGTACCACAGCGGTATGTCGACACAGCGCTTACGCTAGGCGCCTCGCGACTGCAGATCATCATCAAGGTGCTCGTGCCGCTGGCGGCCCCGGCCATCTTCAATTCGCTCCGACTGCTCTTCGGGCTGGCCTTCGGCTACGTGATGCTCGCCGAGCTTGTAAAATTTGGCAGCGATTCCGGCGGCCTCGGCGACCTCATCAACATGTCGCAGCGACGGGGCGAGCGGGAGCCGATTCTGATCGTGCTCGTGATCATCCCGCTGTTGGCCTACGCGATCGATCGGGCCCTTTGGTGGCTGCAGTGCGACCTGTTTCCGCACCGCTATGGCGGGCGCGGCTGGCTGCCGCGGTTCTGTCGCGGCCTGTTGCATGGGTTTGTCGACACCCGTGAGGTGGCGGCATGAGGGCCGAGATAGCTCCCGCTGATGCGGTGCAGAAGTCTGCCACTCCAGAGCGGCCGGCGGCGGTCGACTTTCGCGGCGTGACGAAGATCTACGGCGCTTACACGCCACGGCAATACACCGCGATCTCGGACGTGAGCTTCACGATTCCGGACGTCCCCGACCACGGCGAGATTTCTTCATTCCTGGGCCCCTCCGGCTGTGGCAAGAGCACGGTGCTGCGGCTGGTAGCGGGGCTTGAGCCGCAACATCCCCCCACCAGCGGCACCGTGATGACTCTGGGCCACGAGGTTGTGGGGCCGGGTGCCGATCGGGGGATGGTGTTTCAGGACTATACGAGCTTCGACAACCGCACGGTGCTCGACAACGTCGCCTTCGGGCTGGAATGCCGGGGAGTACCGCGGCGGCAACGCGAGGAGGAGGGCCGCGAGTGGATCGCGAGGGTGGGGCTCGATCCGGCCCGCGATGCCCGGAAATATCCCCACGAACTTTCGGGCGGCATGCGGCAGCGGGTGGCAATCGCCCGCACGCTCATTCTGCGGCCACGGATCATTCTCATGGACGAACCCTTCGGCGCCCTCGATCCGGCCACGCGGCTCGACATGCAAGACCTGCTCGTCAGGCTGTGGCGTGAGGTACAGGCGACCGTGCTTTTCGTGACGCACTCAGTCGAAGAGGCTGTTTATCTTGGCGACAGGGTGTTCGTCATGGCGACGACTCCGGGTAGGATCGCAGCTGAGATTCACATGCCAGCGGCGTCGGCCCCGGCCCGCGAGACACAGTCGGAGGCCTGGTTTCACGAGCAGGTGCACCAGTTGCAGGAGCGGATCGAGCAGATCGAGGCGGCCGCCCACCATCAGCGATGAACTATCTGCGGACGGCGTTTACGACGCGGTGGAACCTCCTCTTCTTTGGGGCAGGTCTGGCGGCGGCGTTCATCAGTGGTTTTCCTGGGGTTGTGCTCCCGCTGGTGGCAGCTGGCGAGCTCTACTACATTGCCAGCATGCTGACCAATGAACGCTTCCGCAGTGCCGTTGAAGCACAGGCTGCCAAGGCCCGCCGGACCGAGGAGGCGACCGGCTCCCGTGAGTCGTATGAACGGATTCGGAAGAAGTTGCCGCCGGCACTCTTGGCGCGGTTTGATCAGCTGCGCGACCATTGCCAAAAACTCGTCGCGCTTGGCGGGAGCATGCGGGGACCCGACTCCAATATCTCTGATCGGGGGACCTTAGAGTCGCTCGACCGGTTGCTGTGGGGCTATCTGCGGATGATCTGGGGGGCTGCGACGCTGTCAGAATTTCTTGATCACACCGATGACGGCTCGATCCGGGCCCGAATCGCTGAATTGGAGAAACGGCTGACACGGCTCCCGACGGCGGGCAATGAGCAGGGCCAGTTGCGGGCCACGCTCGAGGATCATCTGAAGACCAATCGCGAGCGGCTGGAAAACATCGCAGATGCGAAGCAGAAGCTCGCTGTTGTGAGCGCGGAGATCGAAAGACTTGAGTCGAAGATCGCGGCGCTCGCGGAGGGCTCGGTGGCGAAGCGGGATGTCAGCGATATTGCCCAGCGGGTGGACGAGGTGGCCGAGGGGATGCGGCGAACCGACGAGACGATGCGGCAGTTGCAACTGCCACCAGAGCTCGAGGATTTGGCGGAGCCTCCGCCGCTCCTCCGCGAGGAGGCCTGAGCAGGCTCCTTAGTGGGATAAGTTGTGGGATAAGTT
>JBAXUW010000257.1:0-4299 GCA_037129495.1 Planctomycetota bacterium
AGCCAAGTGTCTACTGACTGCGGCCTCTCTGCTCGGCGGACATAACGGCCAAAACCGCACCGCCTTCTTTTCCGGATCATACCCTTTCGATGGCGAACGGACGATCGCCCACCCCCAGCTTCCAGACCCTTCTTTGTGGAGAAAATAGCATGGCCACCATCGATCGTCCCGACCCGGTGATCCTCAGCCATGTGCTGGGGGAGCATCGCGATTTATTTAGACTCATGTCCTGTGTTCGCTCTGCGTTTGCCGAAGCTGACGAACTGACACTTGGGCGGTGCGCCTGCGTGCTCGAATCGCTGCACCACCTGCGGGATCATCTCCACGACCACTTCGCGCAAGAAGAGAAGGGGGGCTTTCTGGAGGAAGCGATCTGCCGAGTGCCGCGACTCTCGGCCGCGGTGCAGTCAATCATCAGTCAGCATCCCGGCCTGCTGGCCCAGCTCGATGAATTGATAAACGCTCTTGATGCGAGCTCGGAACCGACTCCAGCGTGGAGTCGTGCCGGCCATGCCTTCGAAACTTTTTCAGAACACATGACAGCCCATGAGCGGGCGGAGAATGCCGCCGTGCAAGAGGGCTACAACGAGGACCTCGGCCTCGTGGAATGACCGGCGAATGACCGGCTTCAGACCTCCGCGACGAGCCGCGGCACAAACGTGACATCCAACGGCGTGACTTTTTCGATCCGGTTGATATCGAGCAGGAGTGGGTTCTTGTTTTTGGCAGCATCGGCCACGAAGCTGAGAAGGTGGACGGTTGGTGACCGGATGACGAGCCGGTGGGGCTGCAGTCGATGCCGCACGGTGCCGCCAGTCTCCTTCCGCTCGTCGAGTTCGATCTCGCGGCATTCGGTGATGGCGTTGCTCAGCGTCGAGATCAGCCTTGGACGGTCGGCATAGCGGTCGGGATCGCTGCCCACGACTTGAAATACTTTCTTTGCAGCTTGCAACTGTTCGAGCATCACGGCCGGGAGTTCCCTCGTGAGCTTGTATTTCAGCGATTCGATCCCCGTCCAGATCACCGTGCCCTCGATCGTCCGCAGGAGATCGCGGCCCATGGAAAAGGCGAGGAGTTCGAGCAGCGTGAGTGGCTCCGCAGGGAGCGGCTTGCCGTTCGGTGTCTTGGTGAGCCGCCAGCCATGGCGGCGGTCGCCTTGCAGCGGCAGATGGTCGATGTGATACCCGCAGGAGACAAGAAAATTGCAATCACGACGCAATGTCCGCGTCGACAGTTGGCTGAGCCCAAGCCGCTCCTTCAGGGCGATGATCAGGGCCTGATAATCGAGGGGCTGACGCGAGGCTGTTAGGATTTCGAGGACCGCAAAGATGCGCAGGAATTGTTCGTGGCGGGCCAAGTGTGGTGTCATTCTCAGTGGCTTCGATCGGGGGGGGGTGGGGCGATCGGTCCTGCTTTGGACGGCCTCCGGTCGTCCAAAGCAGCGAAACCAGCCGGATCGGAGAGCGAATCTTAACCGGCCCGAAGTTATCGCGATTCAGTCGGCACCCTTGGTCACTCTCCACTGGCTCCCCTCGTGCCGCGACGGCGGTCCGAATGCATCCACAGTCACGCCGACGCCACGTGCTTGTCAGCGAAAGATTACCGTGCGGCGGCCGTGCAGGAAGACACGTTCCTCCAGCAGCAGCCGCACCGCTTTTGCGAGCACGAGCTTCTCGACATCGCGGCCGGCCTGGGCCATGCGTTCTGGCGTGAACGTGTGGTCGACGTGGATCACGTCTTGGCTGATGATCGGCCCATCGTCGAGCTCTGCCGTAACAATGTGGGCCGTGGCACCAATCACCTTTACGCCGCGGGCAAACGCCTGCCGGTAAGGACTCGCGCCGGCGAAGGCCGGCAGAAACGAATGGTGGATGTTGACGATTCGGTCGGGATAGCGGCCGACGAAGTCTTCCGAGAGCACCCGCATGTAGCGGGCGAGGACCACATATTCCGGTGCGTAGCCGTCGATCACGCTGGCCAGCGCCGCCTCGTGCGCCGACCGCGGCACTGCGCCGCCGGCCTCGTGATGGGGCACGTGGTGAAAGGGAAGCCCAAACCGATCGACAAGCCCCCGCAGATCGTCGTGGTTGCTCACCACCGCCATGATCCGGCCGGGCAGGTCGCCGACGGCATCGAGCAGGAGCAGTTCACCCAGGCAGTGCGGCTCGCGGGTGGCGCAGACCACGATCGGCCGCCGCTCGGCCCGGGTCACACGCACGCGGGCCGCCGCCGGCAACACCCGGGCCAGCTCAACCTGAAGCGACTCAGGCGCTACCACGCCGCTCACCGACTGGACTTCGGCACGAAAGAAAAAGTGCCCGGCTGCGGTGTCGACAAACTCGTGGTTGCTCTCGATATTGAGCCGGTGGCTGCCGAGCACGCCGGTGATCCGGTGGATCAGCCCCACCTCGTCCGGGCAGTCGACCAGCACGATCTCTCGGGCCGCCTGAGCTACCGTCATCGCCAGACTCCGCCGTCGGTCTTCCAGCCTCTGCCGGTGTTGGCGGCCAGCGTCTGTTCCTGTGGCACCCAAGCCAGCACAACGTCGTCTACGACGATGTCGGTTTTGCGGGCCGGGATCTCCAACTGCTCGAGCTGGATTCGCTCCGGACTCGACTCCAGGCGGATCCGCTCAAGTTCCACCGCGATCTCATCCTCGATGGCCAGCCGCCGCTCCTCGAGCGTGGTGAGGCTCTCCTCGGCATGCACGACGTCGGCCTGCTGCCGCGCCGACCGACTCGCCGACCGCATCGATGTCGCGGCTCGGCCGATATTTGTCGACGTCGCCGCCTTCCGCCCCAAGAGCGCCCCGAGCACCGCCGAACCGATCGAGACATAGGTCTGCAGCGACTGGTTTTTTGCCTCCGCCCGCTCCCGCTCCACCTTCTGCCGGCCGCGGTCGATGCGGTCTGTGAGCGTGGCGAGCTTGGCGGCATGCCGATCGCGGACCCGATCGATCTCCGCATCGCGCCATTCCTTCACCCGCTGCGCGATCCGCACCCGGAATTCAGCCTCGGTCTCGCCAGGCTGCGACAGCGCATCGATCTCATGCGCTGCCCAGAGCGCCAGCCGTGACGTCCGGCCGAGGTGGCCCTTGAGCGAAGTCGCGAGCGACGCGTAGCCCCGCGGCCCCGCCAAGCTGGTAGGGAGGGAAGCGAACGTGCCGGTCCGCGGGGCGGGCTCCACCTCAGGAGCTTCGGGGAGCTTGAGGGCCTGCTCCCAGGCCGACTCACCGACTGAGTCGCCGGCTGGCGCGAGGCAGATCACCTCGCGATCAACGTCGATCCGCGCTGGGGCCTTCACAAACCGGATCCGGCCGCGGCCGAGAATGTATGGTCGGTAGTGCACGCTGCCATCGAGGGGGATCGCCTGCCGCGGTGACAGAAACACTTCCCTTACGCTGGGCGGCAAGAGCGGCCGGGCACCGCCGCTGGCGATCTCTTCTCGCTGCAATGACGACGATGATGACGAAGCTGTGAAACTGCCGCCACCTGCGGTCTTGGGTGTGGCAAGACTGGTTGGAGCGGCCTGAGTGAGCCGCCTGATCTCCTCGCGGAGGAGCGGCCCGCGGAGATACGCCATCGTCCAGCGCGACTCAAACACCGTCTCCTCGTCGTTGTGCACGCTGTGCAGCAAAAACATCCGCTGCTCCAGACCGGAAAGAAGCCGGTCGATTCGAGCCCGGTCAAACGACTGTCCGGCCGACGATGCCGCCCCCTCGAGGCCGTCCAGCACGCGGGCCTTGTCGCGGGCCGTCTGCAGTCGGCCGAGGAACCAGATGCCGGCGTTGGAGAGCCCCTTGTAGTCGAGGTCGACGGGGTTTTGCGTGGCGAGCACAACACCCAGCCCGTAGGCGCGGGCCTGCTTCATGAGTGTGAGGATCGGGGTCTTGCTCGGCGGGTTGGCGGTCGGCGGCACGTAGCCGAAGACCTCGTCCATCAGGAAGAGTGCCTTCAGCGACGACGTGCCCCCCTGTGTTCGCATCCAGGCCACGGTCTGGCCAGCCAGCAGCGTGACAAACGCCATCCGCTGCGAGTCGCTCAGGTGCGCGATCGAGACGACCGCCACCCGCGGCTTGCCGGAGGGCGTCCAGAGCAGGCGGCCGACGTCGAGCGGTTCGCCCTCCAGCCAGGCCTCGAAGCCGGGCGCTGCGGCAACAGTGTTGAGTCGGCTGGCGAGTTGGAAGCGTTCGCCCGCGGGATAGAAGTTTTCGAGATCGAGAAACCCAACTCGTTCGATCGGGGGCGCAGGGATGGCCCGCACCAGCGCGCCAAAGTCGAGCTTCTGGCCGCTCCGCCA
>JBAXUW010000258.1:0-4295 GCA_037129495.1 Planctomycetota bacterium
GGTGCAGCAGGTACTCATTTCGAGCGACCTCACCGGCGCCTCGCGGGACGCTCAGGCGATTCTCTGGACCAACGACAGCGACCGGGACTCACTGATCGGCCAGGAGGATTTTCTGGCGGCGCCCGCCTCGTCGGGCGACACGGCCGGAGGTACCGGCGTATCCCTCGTGTCCGCCGACGTGATCGTGCAGTTCACGGTGGGCGACCTCCGCCAGTTCGTGCTCGGGTCGGTCGACGCCAGGCAACTCCTCAAACTCGTTGCCGAGCGGGAGGCGTCGCAGTACTTCGCTTCACATGACATCGACCACCTCCTCGGCCGGGGCCGCGGACAGGCGGGCGGGGAAATCGAACGCACGCTGCAAAGCCGGCTCGATGCGATGGGCCTGGGCATCGATGTCGTCGGCGTGGCGGTGACGGCACTGCATCCGCCGATCGGCAGCGTGTCGCGGGCCTTTCACAACCAGATCGGCGCCGTGCAACAGCGCGAGACGAGCATCCAGCAGGCGAGGAGGGACGCGGTCGAACAACTGGCCAGGGTCGCCGGCTCGGTGGAACTCAGCCTGCGGATCGATGCGGCTATCCGACGGCTCGACACCCAACGGACGGCCGGCGATCTCGAGCAGGTGGCCGCCACAGAGGCCGAGATCGAAAGGCTTCTGGCCGAGGCCCGCGGGGAGGCTGCTGAGCTTGTTCATCAGGCCCGTGCCTACCGCTGGCAGCGGTCGGTCGGCGAGCGGTCGAGCAGTGAGCGGTTTGCCGGTGAGCTGCTGGCCTACGAGACCTCGCCCCTCTACTACCGCACCCGTCGGTTCCTCGATGTGCTGGCCGAGGGTCTGACCGGTCGCCGCAAGTTCGTGATCGCGGGCGATGCTGGCGAAACGCCTGTGTTTCGCATGGATTTCAGCGACCCGACCTCCGCCATCGACACGCTGCTCACTGAATGAGCTGCTGATTGGATGCCATTGTTCTGATTTCGTGACCCTGTTTGAGGATCGTCTGCCGTGAAGAACTCATTTATCATTCTGGTCGGCCTGCTGCTGGTAGCGCTGCTCTTGTCGCACATGTTCCTCTACCAGGTCCGCTACGATCAGGTGGCCGTCCGCACCACCTTCGACAAGGCCGATGAGACGAGCGTGCAGCAGACGCCCGGGCTCAAGTGGCGGTGGCCTTGGCCGATCAACAAGGTCTCGCTGTATTCGAAGCGGCTGCAACTCCTTGAGGACAAGATCGAAGAACTACAGACGGCAGACGGCAAGAGCGTCATCGTCCGCACCTACCTGACCTGGCGGATCGCTGATCCGCTGGCTTTTTACGTGACGCTCAAGGATCCGGCGGAGGCGGGACGCCAACTCTCCTCGCGGCTTCGCGAGGTTCGCGGGCTGATCAGCAACTACCGGTTCGACGAACTGGTGAACATCGACCGCGGCAAGCTCAAGCTGGCCGCCATCGAGGAAGCGGCGGCGCGCACGCTCGACGCCGCCCTTGCCCAGGCGGGCTACGGCATCAAGGTAGAAAGCGTCGGTATCCACAAGATCATCCTCCCCGAGTCGACCACCGGGAGGGTGTTCGAGACGATGATCGCCTCCCGGGAGCGGCTCGCGGAAAACGCGCTGCAGGAGGGGCAGGCGCAGGCCTCGGCCATCCGCAGCGAGGCCACCAGTGCCCGTGAGCGGATCCTCGCCTTCGCGGAGCGGCGGGCTCAGGCGATCCGCTCTCAGGGGGATCGCGAGGCCGCCGTGCAATATGAAAGCTTCGCGAAGAACGAGGAGTTCGCGATTTTTCTGCGAAAGGTGGACGCACTCAAGAAGATGCTCGACCACAACACGACGTTCGTGCTCTCGGCGGACAGCCTCGGCATCCTCGACTGGTTTAATAAGGATCCGGCGAAGGCGGCGGCGCCACCCTTGCCGGTGACCGCCAGCCCCGCTGCAGCCACGCCGTAAACGAGACCTTCGCCCGCCGGAACCGACGCCGCTATGCAGCACAATCCACCATCCATGCCCGATGCCCCGCCGGCACTCGACCCGGCCCAGCAGTCGCTGGCCGAGGCGTTGCGGGTGAGTTTCACGATCCTCAAACTCGCCATGGTGGCGCTGTTGGTCGCCTATGCCTTCAGCGGCATGTTTTCCGTCGGTTCTAACGAAGTGGCGCTGCGGCTGCGGTTTGGCGACTATGTGGGCGATCCCGGCAACCGGGTGCTGGAACGGGGCACCTATCTGGCCGCTCCCTTCCCAATCGAGCAGATCGTGAAGGTCGACACGCGGCCCGTGACGCTCGTGCTCGACAAGGAGTTCTGGTTCGAGACCACGGCCCAGGAGAGCGGGCTCACGCGGGGCCAGTTGCAGGCGAGGAAGGCAATGCCGCTCCACCCACTTCGCGATGGTTCCTTGATCACGGGCGACTCGAACATCGCCCACGCCAAGTGGACGCTCACGTGGCGGGTCAGTGATCCGGTCGCCTTCCTCACGAACGTCGGCTCGAAACAGCTCGCCACGGACATCGTCCGGCTCGTCGCCCAGCAGGGCATTGTGCAGGCCATCGCTCAGTTGGCGGCCGATGATCTCCTGCGCGGGATCGTCAATCGTGAACTCGCCGTGGGCCTCATGCAGGAGCGGCTCGACGGGATGCGGACGGGGCTCGTGATCGACCAGCTAGTCCTTGACAAGGTGTCGGCACCGATGCGGGTGGCGGGCAGCTTCGACGCGGTCACCAGTGCTGAGAGCGACCGGGCCAGCCGGATCGTGGCGTCCCAGCAGGAACGGTCGCGGATCCTGGGCGAGACGGCCGGCGAGGCGAGCGGCGGGCTCATGGAACTCTTGACTGCCTACGAGCAGGCGGTCGAGCGGGGTGACAAGGAGGCGGCGGTGCGGATCCAACTGGCGATTGATACGGCGCTTGCCGACCTGCGGGTGGGCGACACGGCCATCGGCGGCGAAGTGGCCCGCGTCATCAACACCGCAAAGACCTACCGGACCCAGATCGTGGAACGGGTCGCCTCGGAGGCGCAGGCCTTCGAGCAGCTCTTGCCGCAGTACAACCGCAATCCGCGGCTGGTGCTTTCCAAGCTCTGGGAGGATGCCCGTGAGACGATTCTCACCGGCGACGTGGAGACCTTCTATACCGTGCCGGGGCAGCTGGAACTGCAGCTTAATCGCGATCCGGAGCTGCAGAAGCAACGGCAGAAGGAGCAGATGCGGGCGAAGAAGCGGCAGCAAAACGAGGCCCATTCGAACCGTTGAACGTGGCCCGACGCAGACCGTACGCTGACGCTGAAGGAGAGGCGATGAAGGCTTTAGGACATGCCGGCGACGACATCGACATCGTCTGCGCGGGAGTCACGAAGGTGTTTCGGGACTTCTGGATGCGGCCACGGGTCCGCGCCGTCGAGGCGGTCGACCTGCAGGTCCGCCGCGGGCAGGTCTATGGCCTGCTCGGCCCCAACGGCTCCGGCAAGAGCACGACGATCAAGATGCTGCTGGGACTGCTGCAGCCGACTTCCGGTCGGATCGCCGTGCTGGGCAAGCGGCCCAAGGATGTCGACATCAAGAGGTCGATCGGCTATCTGCCGGAGGAGTCGTATCTCTATCAGTTCCTGAGCGGCCGCGAGACGCTCGACTACTACGGCCGGCTCTTCAGGCTGGATGGCCGTGCCAGGCGCGAGCGGATCGACATGCTGCTCGACATGGTGGGGTTGGAGGCCGTGCAGCATCGTCCCGTCGGCGAATATTCCAAGGGCATGCAGCGGCGAATCGGCCTGGCCCAGAGCCTGATCAACGATCCGCAGTTGCTGATTCTCGATGAGCCGACCAGCGGCATGGACCCCATAGGCGCGAAGCAGATCAAGGACCTCATTGCCACGCTCGCCGCCCGTGGCAAGACCGTGCTGCTCTGCTCGCACTTGCTGGGCGATGTGGAGGATCTCTGCGATCGCGTCGCCATCATGTACGGTGGACGGGTCCGGGCCGAGGGAACCTGTGACGAACTACTCGAGCAGGAACATGCCACGCTGCTGGAGACCGCCGAATTGCCTGAGCCGGTGATCGCCGAGGTCAGGGAGCTGCTGCGGCGGCAC
This sequence comes from Planctomycetota bacterium, assembly GCA_037129495.1. Taxonomy (GTDB): domain Bacteria; phylum Planctomycetota; class Planctomycetia; order Pirellulales; family UBA1268; genus CAMCQY01. Next base: position 4,072 of record JBAXUW010000258.1, read on the forward strand.
GATCTGGCCCTCACCAACGTGCAGCGGCCCCGGCGGACACTGGAAAGCCTGTTTCTCGAGATCGTCGAGCAGGCGAGGGCCGAGGGCGTGCAGACCTCGGGAGCCCGCAGCGGCGGCGCCGTTGCAGAGTTTCTCGGGCATAGCAGCGACAGCCAACCGGTGGCTCCGGCGACGGATGGGCCTACAGGCGGCGCGGAGGTAGTTGATACGGGCCTGCTCGATAG
>JBAXUW010000259.1:0-4265 GCA_037129495.1 Planctomycetota bacterium
GACGACGATGCGCGGGTGGTGTCGTTCTGCCGATTCACCGATGGCGACCGCGTGGGCAGCACGGCCCGTTGGGGTTCGACGCGGCCGTGCTGCCCGCAGACCGCCCACGACTGACGGGACATCGTGCAGCCCACAACGATCTCGACGTCGTCCAGTTCTCGCCCGACGGTTGAGGAGTGCGGCCGGGCGAACCTTCGCTTTGTGCCTCGTGAAACGGCATTGAGGGCCTGCCGAGATGCATTGTTGCCGCAGCGAGCCTATGATTTCAGCGGTATCGGCGTGGTGTGTTCGGACACCTGTGCTGTGCGGGCTCCCATGATGACAGTGATCGTAAGGTTCGTGATGCTCGCGGCGGTCGTGGCTGGCGCCGGCACGGCGCTGGCGCGGGCACGGCGCTGGCGCGGGCGGCCGATGCGATCGCAGAAGCCACCCGGCTGGGGCGCCTGCTCGTGGGAAGCATCTTGCTTGCGGCGGCCACGTCGCTGCCGGAACTCACCGTCGATGCCGCGGGCGACCTGCTGGGCAGCAGCCTCATGAATCTCCTCATCCTCGCGGGCATCGATCTCGCACAGCGAAACGGCCGCCGGATGCTCTCCCGCGAGGCGGCGTCACACGCACTCTCCGCCACGCTCGCGATCGCCCTCACGGCGATCGCCGGCACCGCGATCCTGACCGCAGGAAAGCTGCCGACACTCGTGGTGCTTGGCATCGGCGGTTGGTCGTGGGCCATGCTGATCGCATATCTGCTCGGCGCGAGGATGCTCTTCATCGATCAGCGAATCTCCGCGCGACTGGCCGCTGAGGAGGGCCCGTCGCCTGCCGGGCACCTCTGGAAGTCCGCAGTTGCGTTCGGTGTGGCGGCCGCGATACTCGTGGCGGCCGGGCCACGGCTGGCTGCGACGGCTGCCGAACTCGCCGAACGCTCGGGCCTCGGCGGCACGTTCGTCGGCACGACCCTCGTGGCGATCACGACATCGCTGCCTGAGCTCATGGCCTCGTTGGCTGCTGTCCGCCTGGGTGCCATCGATCTGGCAATCGGCAATGCGTTCGGCAGCAATGCCTTCAACATGATCCTGTTCGTGCCGCTCGACGCGGCCTATCCGGGCAACTTCTTCCAGGCGGTGTCGCCCGCCCATGCCGTAACGGCGTTCGCAGTGATCGTGGCCACGGCGATCGCGGTCCTCGGACAGCTCTATCATGTCGAGCGGCGGCTGCCGGTCGTCGAGCCCGACGCCCTGCTCATGATTCTGGTGATTTGCGGCGCCTTGGTCCTCGTGTTTCGGCTCTCCTCATGACACCTGCTTCCGGTGAACTGCGATCCACTGGCGATGGTCACGCGACCGCATGGCACGCCTGTGCCATGGCCGAGATCGCAGCCCGCTTGGAGACCGATCCCGTCCGCGGTTTATCGGGGAGCGAGGCAGAGCGGCGGCGAGCGGCGTACGGCGACAACATGCTCCTCGAAAAGCCCCCCGAGGCCTGGTGGTGGAAGTTGCTGCGGCAGTTTCGCGAGCTCGTCATCTGGATCCTGCTGGCGGCGGCCGTGATCGCCGGCGCGATGGGCGACTGGGCCGACACGGCCGCGATCATCGCGATCGTGCTCGTCAACGCCCTCATCGGTTTTGTGCAGGAGGAGCGGGCGATGCAGGCGCTTGCCGTGCTGCAGAGGATGTCAGCGCCGCTGGCGAAGGTCGTGCGTGATGGCGAGTTGCTGTCTCTGCCCGCCCGCGAACTCGTACCCGGCGATCGGATCCAACTCGAGGCTGGCGACTGCGTGCCGGCAGACGCGCGGCTGCTCGAGGCCTACGGACTGCGAGTACAGGAGGCGGCACTCACAGGCGAGAGCGAGCCGGTGGAGAAAACGCCGACCGGCCCCTTGCCACCGGCCACGCCGCTGGGCGACCGGCGGTCGATCGTTCACTCGGGCACCGTGGTGGCCGCTGGGCGGGCCGGCGCGATTGTTGTGGCCACGGGCCTGTCCACAGAGCTGGGTCGGATCGCCAGCCTGCTCGAGCGTTCGGTGCCCGAGACGACGCCGCTGCAGCGGCGGCTTGCCGAACTCGGCCGACTGCTGATTATGATCTGTCTTGCCGTGGTCGCGGTGATTTTCACTCTGGAACTGTTACGCGGAGGAAGTGTCCGCGACGTGCTCCTGCGGGCAGTGAGTCTCGCCGTTGCAGCCGTGCCGGAGGGCCTGCCGGCCGTGGTGACGGTGGTGCTGGCAATCGGCCTGCAGCGCATGGTGGCCCGCAACGCGCTGGTACGCCGACTGCCGAGCGTCGAGACGCTCGGCAGCGTGACGGTGATCTGCTCTGACAAGACCGGCACGCTCACCCGCAACGAGATGACCGTTCGGGAGATCGTGACGTCATCCGACACTGTCACCGTCACTGGCGGCGGCTACACGCCACGGGGTGAATTCCTGGTTTCCGGCGGCAGAGATCCGGGTGCACCCGGTATGCCGATCACCGTGGCATCGAGGCCCGACCTGCAGCGGCTGCTGCTGATCGGCGGCCGCTGTAACAACGCCACGGTGCAGCCCGAAAGCGATGGGGGTTGGCGGGCGGTCGGGGATCCGACCGAAGCCGCGCTCGTCGTGGCGGCAATGAAGGGCGGCATCGCGGTCGATGATCCAAGCGAGCCGGTCATTTTCGAGATCCCGTTCGATTCCGACCGCAAGCGGATGAGCGTCGTCGTGCGGCGGTCGAAAGGCGGCCGCGTGCTCGAAACAAAGGGGGCCACCGAGGCAGTATTGCCGCGTTGCGTAGCCGAAATGCGGGACGGGGTGGCCGTACCCCTGACGGACGACAGGCGGCAAGCGATCCTGGCCGCCGCTGCAGCGATGGCCGCCCGCGCGCTGCGGGTCTTGTCGCTGGCCTGCCGCGATCTGCCCGACCACGAGCCGCCCGACGGTAGCCCAGACGAACGCGAGCGGGATCTTGTTCACGTCGGCCTGATTGGGATGATCGATCCACCCCGCGACGAGGCCCGAGCCGCGGTGCGCGCATGCCGCTCCGCCGGCATCCGCCCTGTGATGATCACGGGCGACCATCCGGCCACAGCGCTGGCGATCGGCCGGGAGTTGGGGCTGGTAGATGGCTCTGGCCGCGTGGTGACAGGCGAGGACCTCGACGCCCTCTCGGATGACGCTCTCGCATCAGACGTCGAGCGGATCGCGATCTACGCCCGCGTGACGGCCGAGCACAAGCTTCGCGTTGTGAGGGCGTGGCAGCGGCGTGGGCAGGTGGTCGCGATGACTGGCGACGGCGTCAATGACGCCCCTGCCGTGAAGGCAGCCGATATCGGCATCGCGATGGGAATCACCGGCACTGACGTTACCAAGGAAGCCTCTGATATGGTGCTCACGGACGACAACTTCGCCTCGATCGTGAGCGCGGTGGAGGAGGGCCGCGGGATCTACGACAACATCCAGAAGTTCATCCACTATCTGCTGTCGTGCAACGCGGGCGAGGTGCTGCTCATGCTTGTGGCGGCCGTCGCCGGCTGGCCCGCTCCGCTGGCCGCAATCCAGATCCTCTGGCTGAACCTTGTCACCGACGGCCTGCCCGCGCTGGCGCTGGGCCTCGAGCCGCCCGAGCCTGACATCATGGAGCGTCCGCCGCGGCCGCCACAGGAGTCGGTAATCACGCGGCGGCGGGGGCTCGTGATCCTCACCCATGGCGGCCTCGTGGCGGCGGTGACGCTCACCGCTTTTTGGCTGACATGGCAGAATTCGACCGATCCGGCGATTCTCGAGCGGGCCCAGGCGAACACGTTCTGCGTGGCCGCTTTCGCCCAGCTGTTTTTTGCCATTGGTTGCCGCAGCGATCGCCGCACCGCGTTTGAGATCGGGTTCTTTCGCAACCCGCCGCTGCTCGCCGCGATCGCGATCTCGGCGCTGCTCCAGGTGACGGTCGTCACGCTCCCGGCCGCTCGCCCCTTCTTCGAGGTGGAGGCCGATCTCGGCAGCGGCTGGCCGTTCGTGATCGGGCTTGCCCTCGTGCCTGTGTCGGTAATCGAGATAGCCAAGTGGCTGGGACGCGGAGCCTCAAGTGACTAGAATGGCGTTTCTGATCGCTACCCAAACCGCTCGCTCCGTGGAGACAGTACCCATGATCAAGCGAATTCTTGTCGGTCTCGGCACCAGCCGCACCGCCACGAGCGTCATTGAACACGCCGTTCGAGATCGCGGCCGATCTGGTCCGCTATCACGACATGTGTGTGTTCGGGCTGCGCAGCCTCTTCGAGCACGACGTCGTGCCGGA
>JBAXUW010000026.1:0-23032 GCA_037129495.1 Planctomycetota bacterium
GCTTGTGGCTGATGGGCGTGCTCGTCAGTCCGAGTGTGTGGGTGGCCGTCGACACCTGGGACCTGCCGCTGAAAGTGGTCGCGGCGAGCGTCGTGCTCGCCGTGCCGATGGTGCTCCTGGCCCTCGCCTATTCGTCGGTCACGGCGGAGAGCCGGATCGCGAGCTTTGCCTGGTTTGCAACCTGGGCAGCCTGCTGGATCGCCCATTCCACGCTCACCACCGCCGACATGGTGGCAGCGGCCCGTCAGGCCCAGACGGGCGACTCTACCGTGGTCGTCCAGCGGGATCAGCGGGATGGAGTAGGGGCCGTGGCCAGTTCCTGGGACGAGGATCCGTTTGGCGATCTTGAGGCGGGACCGTCCGCATCGCAACAGCGGCCGCTCTCCAACGGCCGCCCGCGGGGCGGACAATTTCGCTGGCTCGCCAAGGCCGCCGGTGTCGACTCCCAGATCGACCGCTGGGCATGGCTCTCCCCGTATCATGCGCTCGGCGTCGTGCAGGCGTGGATCTTCGGCATTGAGCTGCGGCCGCAGGCGGTCGCGCCGTCAGTGATCTCGCTCTGCGTCGTGTCGGTCCTTGCCGTGATCGTGCTCTTCAACAGGATCGACGCTCCAACCCGGGTTTGATTCTTCGTCGCGTGTACCAACGCAGCAGTCAACATTGCCATGCTCTCACTCTGCCACGTCACAAAACTCTTCGGCTCAGTAATCGGGGTCAACGACGTGACGGTCGAACTGGGGCCCGGCGCGCACGGTCTGCTCGGCCCCAACGGTGCCGGCAAGACGACGCTCCTGGGCCTCGTGACCGGCCAGCTGCGGCCGACGATGGGGCGGGTGCTTGTGTTTGGCGAGCGACCCTTCGCCAATCCAAGGGTGCTGCGGCGGATCGGCTTTTGCCCAGCTGCTGATCTGACCGAACGCCGCGCCAGCCCACGGGAGTGGGTGCGGTATCTCGTGCGACTCTCCGGCTTCGATTCGGCAACTGCCGCGGAGCGGGCCAATCGCGCGCTCGACCGCGTCGGGCTCGGCGAGGCAATGGACCGGCCGCTGGCGACGCTCTCAAAGGGGATGCGCCAGCGGGCAAAGCTGGCCGGCGCGATGGCCCATGACCCCGACCTGCTGGTGCTCGACGAGCCCTTCGACGGGCTCGATCCGGTGGCGCGACACGATCTCGTTGGCCTGGTGCGGCATTGGTCAGTGTCGCCCGACACGCCTGCCAGCGGGCCACGGACGCTCATTGTCGCCAGCCATCTCCTCCACGAGGTCGAGGCCCTCCACGCCGGCCTGGCCGTTATTCTCGGCGGCCGTCTCGTGGCCAGCGGCACCGCCGCCGAAATTCGCGACATGGTCGATGCGATGCCGTCGGAGGTGCGAATCCGCTGCACGGCGCCGCGACAACTGGCGGCGGCGATCTGTAGCACTGCCATCGCCGAGAGCATGCGGTTTGAAGGAGACGACCTCATCGTGGTGGCCACCCGTCAGCCACGGGCTCTCGCCGAGCGGGTGACCCGGGCCGCAGTTGAGGATCAACTTGAGATCAGCGAGGTGGTGGCTGCCGACCGGTCGCTTGAAGGCATCTTTGGCCGCCTCGTGCGGCTGCATCGCGGGGTGGGATCATGAACTTCGTCGGCCCCACGCTCGCCGTCGCCGCCTTCCAGCTGTGGCGATTACTCTCGCGACAACGGCTGCTGCTGGCAGGGATCGGCGTGGTCTTTCCCGCCGCCGTGATGCTGGCCGTCCGCCGAACCGCAGCGGACGGCCTCGACCGTGACCTTGCCAGCATGATGATCTACGCGCTCGTCGTGGAGGCGGTCTGCATCCTCGGACTGCTGGTCACGATGTGTCCTGCAGTCGCCGACGAGCTGGAGCGGGGCACCTGGATTCACGTGGCGGTGCGGCCCGGTGGCCGTCGGGCCCTGCTCCTGGGCACCTATCTGGCAGCGGTGGCCTGGACCAGCACCGTTGCTATTCTGGCAGCAATCCTCGCGGTGACCGTGGCCCGCGTGCCGCAGCCGCTGCCACTGATCGGCATCTTAACGACGCTCGTCGTGCTCTCCACGCTTGGACGGGCAGCGCTCTTCGCCTTGCCGGCCGTGATCCTCCCGAAGCGGGCGCTCGTGGCCAGTGTGGCTGTAGCGCTCGTGGTCGAGTATCTTGCCGGATTCATTCCGGCGGTCGTCAACCAGGCGACTGTGAGCCTGCGGCTGCGGAGCCTCTTGGTGGCATGGATGGGCTGGCGGCAAAAACTGCCGGTGGAGATGCAACTGCTGATCGATCCGCAGCCGGCCTGGATCCAAATCGGCGCTGTCGGAATCCTGGCAGCGGTGCTGCTGACGGCGGCAGTGACGATCCTCGAATACCGTCAATTTCCACCCAGCGAAGAGATCTGACTGTCATTCAACTGCTGGAGCCGTCGACATGATCGAGGTGATCGATCTGGTAAAGCACTACCGGGCCAGCGATGGCAGCGTTGTGCGGGCCGTTGACGGCATTTCTCTGGCTGTGGCGCCAGGCGAAATGGTGGGCCTGCTCGGTGCCAACGGCGCTGGGAAGACCACCTCGCTGCGGGTGCTGGCTACGCTCCTGAAGCCCACCTCCGGCACCGCCCGCGTGGCAGGCTGCGATGTGCTCAGCGATCCGCTCGGTGCCCGGCGGCATCTCGGCTATATCTCGGCGACGACAGGAGTGCCCGATCGCCTGTCGGCCCGCGAGATCATGCGGTCTTACGGCCAACTGCATGGCATGGACGAGGAGCCACTGACGCAGCGGATCAGCCAACTCGTCCAGGCGCTCGGTCTGGTCGACTGCGTCGATCGTCCCGCCGGCCGGCTCTCTTCCGGACAACGGCAGCGGGTGTCGCTGGCCCGCGCGCTGGTGCACAATCCGCCGGCGCTTGTCCTTGATGAGCCCACCAATGCGCTCGATGTGGTCGGCGCTCGCGATCTGCTCAATCTGCTTGAGATGCTCCGCGGCGACGGCCGGGCAATCCTGCTCTCCACGCACCGGCTCCACGAGATTGAGCACCGGTGCGATCGATTCGTGATCATCCACGGTGGCCACGTCGTGGCGCAGGGCACGCCGCCCGACATTCTTGGTCCCCACGGGAGCCTTGAGGAGGCCTTCTTTGCGACCATCGGCAGGGGGCCGAGCCTGCGGCAGGGGGCGGCAACATGACCGACACAAACGACCGCTGGCCGGTACACAGCCCGGAGCCGGCCGGCCTGCGGGCCAAGGCAAGGCTGGCGCTGGCCCGCCGTGACCTCCTCGAATTTATCCGCGACCGTCGCACGCTCTTCGTCACGCTGCTGCTGCCAATGGCGATGTATCCGGTTCTCGCCCTTTCAAGCGCGCTGGGTGTGCGGACAGCTCTCTCCGACATCGATGCCCGGCAGGCTCCCACCAACCTGGGCGTCGTGTTGTCGGGATCGCCCTGGGATGTCAGTGCGTTTGCCCAACGCGTCGAGACACTATCCCAGCCCGACGAGGGCCCAGGCAGCCGCGACTGGCCCGCCTCGATCACGTTTGGATTTGCATCGGCGGAAGAGGCTCGGAAGACAGTCGAAGCTGGACGTGCCACGCTCTGGCTGGCGGTGCCCGCTGACGTGCTTGACCGACTCAATGGCAAAGACACGCTGGAGATTGAGGCCCACGGGCCTGAGTCTCGCGTGCTGGCACCGCAAGACCGCGAGCAGTTTACGGCTGTCATGCAGAGCCTCGCCGATGATGCTAGGCAGCGGCGAATCCAGCGAGCCGGACTGCCCGACAGCCTGCTCAAGCCCTTGAAGATGCTATTTACTGGCAAAGCGGACTCGCCGGGCACACTCCCCACTCGCCGCATGCTGCCTACCGCGGCCGGGGGCGTGTTTGTGCTGCTGGCTGTGCTGACGATGACCGGCGCCTTCTACCCCGCCATCGACGCGATCGCGGGCGAGAAGGAACGGGGCACGATCGAGACGCTCCTGATTGCCCCTTGCGCGGCGATCGACATTGTGACCGGTAAGTTTCTCGCGGTCTGGGCCGTGGCCCTGGCGGCGCTGGTGGCCAACGCGATCTCAATCGCGCTGACGGCCGCCGTCACGCTACGGTTTCTTCCCAAGGGTGGACCGCTGCTCCCAGATGGTCACCTGCCGGTGATCATTATCGTGTCGCTGCTGGCGTTCATCGGGCTGTCGGCCGTGGCAGCGGCGATGTGTCTGGCCGTGACCACCGCGTCGAAGAGCGGCAAGGAGGCGCAAAACACGCTTACTCCAGTGCTCCTCTTTGCCAGCGCCCTGGCCGGGGCAGGTCTGCTCTCCGATCTGCAAAGCAACCTCTTTCTGCCGGCCGTACCGTTTGCCGGCCAGGTGGCAATCTCCCGGGCAACGCTCCAGCCTGATCCACCAACGGTGGGCATGCAGGTCGGTGCTGTCGCCGCCGGCCAGCCCGACTGGCTGGGAGCCGTCGAACGGGTCGCCTGGCCGCTGGCCGCATCGCTGATTTCATCGGCCGTGATCGTCTGGCTCCTGCTCAAGGGCACTGCGAGCCTGCTCACCGACGAGGACATCCTCTTTCGCGGCCCGGACGTGGCGGGCGGTCTGCTGACAAGGCCCGTCCGCCGCCGCCGGCCGACGGTATTGCAGGGGCTCTCGGCGCTGGCGATCGGTCTGACCGGCCTCTGGTATTCGCAGGGCATCGCGCCGGCCGACTTTTCCCTGGCGATCCCGGTGCAGCAGGCGGCCGCGGTGGTGCTGCCGCTGGTCGCGCTGATGGCGTGGCAGCGGGTCGATCTGAGCCGCACATTTGGTCTCCGGTGGCCGGGAGCTCTGACCAAGGGCGTGGCCTGGCGAACGGCCGTGAGCCTCGCGGGTTCGGCGGCCATCGGCGCCGGGCTGTTTGTGATCGGCGCCGCTATCCTGCTCTCGATTCGGGGCACACTTGTATCTGCGGAGGCCCGCAGCCTCGCTGAAAAACTGGTTGCAATGATGCGCGAGAAACCGCTCTGGCTGTCGTGGACATTGATTGCGCTCGTGCCAGCGGTCTGCGAGGAGGTGCTCTTCCGAGGCTGGGTGCAGTCGGCGCTCGTTGGGGCCTGGCCGAGCCGCGGCCGGATGGTGGCGGGCGTGATCGCCCAGGCAGCCTGCTTTGCGATCTTCCATCTCCTGCCTGAACGGATGCCGCAGACATTCGCCCTCGGGCTCGTGGCCGGCCTGATCACGCTTTCGACCCGGAGCCTTCTGCCCGCGATCGTCTGCCATGCAGCCCACAATTCCGTTCCGCTGGTGCTTCTCTGGCTGGCGGGCGGTCTCTCGGGATCGGACACTACGGCCGCAGCCACGGCTGCCGCCACGGGCGTAAGTCTGCCGCCGTGGATCGTGCTGGCGGCGGTAGCCAGCGTGGCCGCTGGGGCCGCGGCCATCTGGCTGGCAGTCAGACAACCCTGGCCGGCCGGGCTGGGACGTTTGCGGTCAGCCAGCCTCCTGGTGATCTGGCTGACCGGCTTTCTCGCGGCGGCGAGCCCGCTGGGAGCGGTCGCGGCAGCCGCCGAGCCGGCAGCAGCCCAGGCCAACGCAGTACCGCAGCGGCTGCGGGTGGCAGTGTTCCCGATCGCTGCAGCGGTTGAGTGGAAAGGCGACCATCCCACCGGTGTCGCGATCGAACTCTGGACTGCTCTGGCGGAGAGAATCGGCGTTGACTACGACTTCGTCCGCATGGGCTCGTTCAAGCAAACTATCGATTGCCTCACAGGCGGCGAGGCAGACGTGGCGCTGGGACTCGCGATCACGGAAGAACGGGAACAGTTGATCGATCTCACGCATCCAATCGTTCACTCCGGCCTCCGAATCGCCGTGCGACAGCGAGAGTCAGCAACTTTTCTGCAGGCGGTGCGATCGCTATTATCGTGGGATCTGCTGCAGGTGCTCGGGGTTGTGTTGCTGCTGGCACTCGCCTCCGGCCATCTGCTCTGGTGGTTTGAACGCCGCGACAATCCGCAGTCGTTTCCGCCGGGATCGCTTCCACGGTCGTCGCCGGCGGCTGCGATAATAAGCACGTGGCCAGCGGCCTCGGCCGCACGATCGCATTTGCATGGATGATCGGCGGGATCGTGCTGCTGGCAGCATCGACGAGCATGCTCACCGCGACGCTGACGGCGGAGCAGGTAACGGGAACAATTCATGGACCGAAAGAACTGGCTGGCCGGACGGTCGGCTGCCAGGAGGCAGCGGTGACAGTGAAGTCTGTCCGTCAGCGGGGCGGCATCCCGCAGGAGTTTCCCCTGCTCACTCAAGCGCTCGACGCGCTGGGGTCGGGGGCTGTGGACGCGGTGGTGGCAGAGAACCAGCAGATGATGGTGCTCTTAAGCCAGCCCGGGCGTCAGGGCCTGCGACTCGTGGGGCCGATCTTTGAGACGTTTGACTATGGGCTCGGCCTGCCAAACGGGAGCCCAGTCCGCGAGCAACTCAACACCGCAATCCTGCAGATCCGGGAGGATGGCACGATCGAACGTCTCCTCGAGCAGTGGCTCGGCAAGCACGATTAGCCTGTCTTCCTACCGTCTCTGGCACCGCCCCGCCGGGCCGGCGGAAGTCTCCTTCGATCACTCGTTGACGCTGATCGCCGGCGCAATTAGATTCGGAGCAGTTTCCCAGCTGAAAATAGCCGGGTAACCTCTTACCGTCTGCGTTTCTCAGACTTGTTTTCCTGCTACGAAAGGTTTCGATCAGCCCATGGCCAGCACCCTCGAAAAGAAGTCCTCCAAGCCTGCGACCACGAAGAGCGGGAAGCCGGGCAAGATGATCTATTACTTTGGGGCCAAGAAGTGCGACGGCGACGGCACGCTGAAGTCGCTCCTTGGAGGCAAAGGCGCAAACCTCGCCCAGATGGTGAAGATCGGCCTGCCAGTGCCGGCGGGCTTCACGATCACTACGGCCGTCTGCATCGACTACTACCACTCCGGTAAGAAATTTCCCAAGGGCCTTGAGCAAGACATCGCAGCCCATGTGAAGCTCCTGGAGAAGGAGACGGGCAAGAAGTTTGGCGACGGGGCCAACGCCCTGCTCTTAAGCGTGCGCTCGGGTGCCCGCGACAGCATGCCGGGCATGATGGACACGATCTTGAACCTCGGCCTCAACGACGCCTCGGTCAAGGGGCTGGCCGAGTCGACAGGTAATCCCCGGTTTGCCTACGACTCCTACCGCCGGTTCATCCAGATGTATGGCGACGTTGTGATGGGCGTGCAGAAGCGACATGAGAATGAGCACGACCCCTTCGAAGAGGTGATGGAGGTTCTGAAGCACGAACTGGGTGTTCACGAAGACACCGACCTCACCGCCGAACACCTCCGCGAACTCATCAAGCGGTATCTTCACCTGATCAAACAGCGGACGGGCAAGAACTTCCCGCAGGATCCGACTGCCCAACTGCTGGGCTCTGTCGGAGCCGTATTCGGTAGCTGGATGAACGAGCGAGCGATCCTCTACCGCCGCAAGTACAAGATCCCCGACGAGTGGGGCACGGCCGTCAACGTGCAGAGCATGGTGTTTGGCAACATGGGCGACGACTGCGCCACTGGCGTGGCTTTCACCCGTGATCCTGGCACAGGCGAAGACGTCTTCTACGGTGAATACCTCGTCAACGCTCAGGGCGAAGACGTCGTGGCTGGCGTCCGCACCCCGAAGCCCGTGGCTGAGATGGCCCATGACCCGGTCTTTGCCGGCACCTACAAGCAACTGGAGAAGGTCCGCGAGCGGCTGGAGAAGAAGTTTGGCGACGTGCAGGACTTCGAGTTCACCGTTGAGAAGAAAAAGCTTTACATGCTGCAGACGCGAAACGGCAAGCGGACAGCATTGGCTTACGTGAAAATTGCCCACGACATGGTCAAGCAGAAGCTGATGACCCCCGAGCATGCCATCCAGTCGGCCGACCCAGACGCACTCTCGCAGTTGCTCGCGCCGATCTTTGATCAGGCCGACTACGCGGCTGCCAAGAAATCCGGGCGTCTGCTCACCTCCGGCCTGCCAGCCGGCCCGGGTGCTGCCACCGGCCAGCTTGTGTTTACCGCCGCCAAGGCTGAGGAACTGGCCCACAAGGGGCAAAAGGTGGTGCTGGCACGGGTCGAGACCAGCCCCGAGGATCTCCGCGGCATGATCGCTGCCGAAGGCATTCTCACCAGCCGAGGTGGTGTCTCGAGCCATGCAGCACTCGTCGCCCGGCAGATGGGCAAGGTCTGCGTGGCCGGAGCCGGCGAGATCCAAATCGATTACGCCAAGGGCACGCTCACCTGCGGGGGACAGAAGCTCGAGGAAGGGGACGCAATCTCGATCAACGGCAGCACAGGCGAAGTGTTTGCCGGCGGCATCAAGACCGCCGATAGCGAACTGCTGCAGGTGCTCATTGCCAACACGATGAAGCCCGAGAAATCGGAGGTCTACCAGTATTACTCCTTCATCATGAAGCTGGCCGACAAGTATCGCACGCTGGGCATCCGCACCAACGCCGACACTCCCGAGCAGGTGCGACACGCGATCGCGTTTGGCGCCGAAGGCATTGGCCTGACGCGAACCGAGCATATGTTTTTCGAGGGCGACCGCATCGACACCATGCGGGAGATGATTCTCGCCGAAACGGAAGAAGCCCGTCGGGCTGCGCTTCAGAAACTGCTGCCCTACCAGCGGCAGGACTTTGAAGGCATCTTCACGGCCCTCGATGGCCGGCCGGCCACGATCCGGCTGCTCGATCCGCCGCTGCACGAATTCGTGCCGCACGACGAGAAGTCGCAGACCGAACTCGCCCAGAAGCTCAAGCTCTCGCCGGAGAAGGTTGCCATCCGGGTCGCGTCGCTGCATGAATTCAACCCGATGCTCGGTCACCGTGGCTGCCGCCTGGGCGTCAGCTACCCCGAGATCTCCGAGATGCAGGTTCGCGCTATCTTCGAGGCCGCCGCGAAGGTGCAGAAATCTGGCATCAAAGTGAAGCCGGAGATCATGGTTCCGCTCGTCGGATTTAAGAAGGAACTCGACAACCAGGTGGAGATCGTCCATCGGGTGGCCGCCGAGGTGCAGAAGGAGACCGGCGAGAAGATCAAGTATCTCGTCGGCACGATGATCGAGATCCCGCGGGGCGCTCTCACCGCCGACGAGATCGCCGAGACGGCGGAGTTCTTCAGCTTCGGCACAAACGACCTGACACAAACCTGCCTCGGGATGAGCCGCGACGACTCGGCCACATTCTTGCCGCATTACGCAGAGCTGGGCATCGTGAAAGCGAATCCCTTCGCTTCGATCGACACCTCAGGCGTGGGTCAGCTGATGCAGATCGCTGTGGAGCGGGGCCGTAAGACGCGGAAGAACATTAAGCTCGGCATCTGTGGCGAGCATGGCGGCGAGCCCCACTCGGTGGTCTTCTGCCACCACATCGGGCTCGACTACGTGAGTTGCTCGCCGTTCCGCCTGCCGGTTGCCCGGCTGGCCGCTGCCCAGGCCGCGCTCGGCAAGACCTACTGATTTCACGAACCACGTCGCTCTCGGTTCTTGGTTCTCAGTTCTTGGTTCTCGGTTCTGGGTTCTCAGTTCTGGGTTCTCGCTGCGGTACGTTATCCTCATGCCGCTCTCACCCGAAGCCGTGGCGCTCGCGCCGATTCTCCTGCTCGTCATCGTGCTCTGGGTGACAGAGGCCCTGCCGCTTGCGGTCACAGCGCTCTTGGGGGCGGTGGCCTGCGTGGTCGCGGGCGTGGCGCCGGCAAAGGAAGTGTTTCGGCCCTTCGCCGATCCCCTGATCTTCCTCTTCATCGGGTCGTTTGTGCTCGCCGAGGCGATCCGGCTCCACGGTCTCGACCGCCGGCTCGCCTACGGCGTGCTCTCCGTGCCCGGGATCGGTGGCCGGCCGCCACGGATCCTGGCGGCCGTGGCGCTCGTCTGCGTCCTCATCAGCGGCTTCATCTCCAACACCGTCACGGCCGCCATGATGATGGCGATCGTGTCGGGGATTCTCGTTGCGGTAGAGTCCGCTTCTCGTGAGCATGGCAACCCGCCGGCGCCGGCGTTTGCCACAAGCCTCTATCTCTGTGTCGCATTCGCGGCATCGATCGGCGGACTCGCCACACCGATCGGCACACCCCCCAACCTGATCGGCCTGGGCTTTATTCGCGACCAGGTTGGCGTCAGAGTGTCGTTTCTCGGCTGGTGCGCGATCGGCGTGCCCCTGGTTGCTGTCATGACAACGATCGCCGTCGCGGTACTCGTCTGGATGTTTCCCGCGGGAGTCGACCGGCTTGAAGGCGTAGACCGCTATGTCGCTGCCCAGCGGAACCGGCTGGGAGCGTGGACTGTCGGCCAGAAATCGGTCGCAGCGGCCTTTGCCATCACCGTGACACTTTGGGTGCTGCCCGGTGTGCTGCTCGTCCTGCTGGGCGCATCACACCCGCTCTGCATCTGGCTGGGAAAGCGGCTGCCGGAGGGAATAGTGGCGCTCATCGGCGCAATCCTGCTCTTGCTTCTGCCTGGCGACCTGCGGCCGGAGGGGGGGCGACGGCGGGCACTTGAGTGGCGGGAGGCCAAGATCGACTGGGACATCGTGCTGCTCTACGGCGGCGGCATGGCTCTGGGAGAGCTTTGCTTTTCAACGGGGCTCGCCGGGCATATCGGCCAGTCGATCACGGGCTGGATTCCTGCGGGCGAGTGGAGTGGCCCAGTGCTGATCGTGATGGCGGTGGTCGTCGCCGTGGTCACGAGTGAGTTCACCAGCAACACGGCTAGTGCGAATATGGTCGTGCCGGTGGTCATAGCCCTGGCCCGGGCCACCGGCGTTGATCCGCTGATGGCGGCGCTGGCAGCGACATTCGCGTCGAGTCTGGGCTTCATGATGCCAGTCAGCACACCGTGCAACGCGCTGGTCTACGGCTCCGGCCGGATTCCACTGCGATCGATGATGGCCAGCGGCGCGATCATTGATATTTTGGGCATCGCGGTCGTCGCCACGGCGCTGTTGCTCGCACGCGGCACCTGAGGGGAAGAGGCCTGATCAGACACAATCCCACGGGTCCGGCCGGCAGATACTTTCCGGCCGGACCACGAATCGCTCTAGAAGCCGCCCTCGATCGCCGCGCCGCACTGGTGGCAGCGGGGCTGCCTCGGCGGAATGGGTGAAGGCAGATAGCCCTCCCGACACAGGGCGTGGAGCCGCGGCAGACACGGCGGCAACGTCACGCAGCCCGTCGGACGACTGTGCAGCTGCTGAAAGGGGTGCGCCTGGTAGACGTTCGACCCCCGGCAGTGCGGCTGTTGCACGCCGCACTGACCGTCCCGCACAGTGCCGTGCCAGGGCGGCTGCTGCACGCCACGGCATCCGCACTCGCCGGCTGGCGTTGCTGCTGGCCCCATCGACTCGGTCACCACGGTTGACTCAGCCATCTGGGCGGCCCGCACGTCAGTTGCCGACACTATCGCGGCGACGAGGGCGAGGCCAAAGAGGGCGAGCACAGACACGGCAGGACGGGTGATAGGCACAGAACAGACTCCACGGCTAGCTACTGACAGACCCCACAATCCACAGCAGTGCTTTCGTCCGGGACAGCGTGTCTGGATGAGGGGCTGGCAAACAGGTGGGAATGTGCGGCTTAAACCACCCCTGCGGCCCGATGCTTGACACGGGCGGGCCCGCCGGTAGTATATGCAAAGGAGTTGCAAGTAGGCCACTCGCTCTGACTTTCTTGCTTGGTATTTCTTTCTGCGCCTGGAGCCAACGTTATGAAAAGCCCCCGTCCCGGATTCACGCTGGTCGAGCTGTTGGTCGTGATCGCGATCATTGGCACACTCCTCGGCCTGCTCTTGCCCGCCGTGCAGGCCGCCCGCGAGGCGGCCCGTCGGGCCCAGTGCACAAACAACCTCAAGCAGACTGGCCTCGCCCTGCACAACTACCACAATACCCGCAATCGACTGCCAGAGGGCTGGCTCTGCGAAGCAAAGCTGCCCTCCGGAAGTGCTGAGACTGGCGTCGGCTGGGGCTGGGCGTCACGGATTCTTCCCTGTATGGAGGAAGAGAATATCGCTCGGCAGATTGTGATCACGGGTTCTATTTCAGCGACGCCGGCTGTGTGGAGCAAGGTCATCCCTGGGTTTCTCTGCCCGTCCGACGCCGCTGCCGGAACGCCGACGTTCGCCGTGGGCGATGAGGGAGGCGCCTGCGAGCACGACGCGGTGGATGCCAATCCCAGTGCTGATATCCTCTCGCGAACGAATTACCTAGGCATGTTTGGATCCAACGGCTGGGAGGCCGCGGCAGGCGAAGTTGCCGAGCCGTATGACGGCAACGGGATGTTCTATGCCAACAGCCAGATGCCGTTTCGTCACGTTACCGATGGCCTGAGCAAGACAATCATGGTGGGAGAACGCGATTCAGGGATGGGCGGCAGCCTCTGGATCGGTATGTTTGCGGGTAAGTGCGAGTCTATCGCAAGAGCCGTATCACATGGTCACCATCCTCCCAATGGGAAGTCCGATGAGATGCATTTTGGTGACATATCGAGCCAGCATCTGGGCGGTGCCAGCGTCGTCTTTGCCGATGGTCACTGCGAGTTTATCTCCGACAGCATCGATTTGAATGTCTACCAAGCGCTGTGCACCCGCAATGGTAAAGATTGAAGGAAAAAAGGTGTCAGGAGTCTTTTCCCGATCGCTGCGGATCCGGCATGGTTCATTGTCATGATGGGGGCTGCTCCGTTGAGGGGCGGCAATCATGAGGTGGTACGCGTCCGAGCGTATACTCCCGCACCACTGCCAGAAAGATCATGACAACAGGCCCGAAAAGGCCGGCGAGGGCAGCGGCCAGCACCGCCGCGGTCGCCGGCGTGGTATCAAACCGGGTCCGACCCTCAAGCGTCTGCAGGAGGGCGTAGACGCCTAAGAAAACTGTACCAACGGTCGCCGTGGTCACCAGCCACCACCGCCGTGCTACGGCAATGCCGGTCTGCCGCGCGGCCCACGCGATCATGGGCAGCCACTGCAGGCTGTGGATCACTATGCCGTGCGGAAATTTCGGCACACCCGCCACGCCATATCGATCGGGCTCGAGGCCAGCGGCCTGCCGCAGGCCACCATTGATGCTCACCCAGATGCCCAGCCCGCACGAGATCACCAAGAGCACGAGGCCTGCGCGGACGGCCAGCAGCATGTCGGCAGGCAGCGCGATCGGTTGCCGGAAGACCCGCACGGTCAGGTCAACGGCGATCAGCATCACCCAGAGAATCAGCACGCCCGTCACGTCGGACAGGAAAGCATCGAGCGGCGTGGAGCGGTTGAAGTGACTTGCCACACCCCGCCAGCATTGCAGGTCGATGACTGCAACCTCGATGAGCATCGCCACCGCGGCACTCACCGCCAGCCAACCATCGCCCCGCCGCCACGGAAGCTGCGACCAGGCCCAACCCAGCGAGAGGCCAGTCAGCCCCGTCGAAATCCCAAACAGGATCGGCTTCCGCCAGGAGACCGACCCCTCCCAGGGTCCACCGAGCATGGCCCAAACGCCCACGTGGGCCATGCCGCTCGCCACGAGGACGAGCCCGACGACGGCCAGCGGCCATGCCCGACGGTCACGGACCCAGAGCGGCAGAGAAGACCATGGCGACTCATTCATACGACTGGCATTCTACGGCCGCGCCCACGCCCGGCCAGACGGCTTGCGGTCCGAAAGACCTTGCCGCAGACTGTGCTGCACTATGAACACACGCGCGTTTGGAAAAACAGGCTGGCAGGTTTCCGAGATTGGCTTCGGCGCTTGGGGTATCGGCGGCGGGCAGTGGGGCGGCGCCGATGAATCAGAATCGATGGCCGCGCTCCACACGGCCCTCGACTGCGGCATCAACTTCTTCGACACCGCCGACGTCTACGGCGACGGCCTCAGCGAACGGCTCATCGCTCGGCTCCGCCGCGAACGGCAGGAGCCCTTCTCTGTCGCCACAAAGGCGGGCCGTCGGCTCAATCCCCACACAGCCGACGGCTACAACGCTGCGAACCTCACAGCCTTCATCGACCGCAGTCTCAAAAACCTCGAGACCGACCGGCTCGATCTCCTGCAATTGCACTGCCCACCGACTGACGTCTACTACCGGCCAGAGGTGTTTGAGTGTCTTGACAACCTCGTGGCTGTCGGCAAGATCCACCACTACGGCGTGAGCGTCGAGCGGGTCGAGGAGGCGCTGAAGGCGATCGAATATCCGCATCTGCAGTCGGTACAGATCATCTTCAACGCTTTTCGGCTGCGGCCCGCAGAGCTCTTCTTTGCGAAGGCCCTCAAGCGTCAGGTCGCGGTGATCGCGCGGGTGCCGCTGGCCAGCGGTCTGCTCAGCGGTAAGTTCACGCCAGCGACAGAGTTTCCCGCCGACGACCACCGTGCCTTTAACCGCGACGGTGCGGGCTTCGACAAGGGGGAAACCTTCTCTGGTGTGGACTACGACACGGGTCTGACCGCCGTGGATCGGCTGCGGCCGCTTGTACCGCCAGGCACCACGCTCGCGCAGTTTGCGCTCCAGTGGATCCTGTCGTTTCCGGCTGTGACCAGCGTGATACCCGGCGGGCGGCGGCCAGTCCAGGTGATCGATAACGCTCGCGCCGCCGACCTCCCCGCCCTCTCCCCCGAGACACTCGCCGGCGTGCAGGAGATCTACGACGACGCCATCCGGCCACTCGTGCACCACCGGTGGTGAGAGCAGAGCTGCCTTGCGATCAGAGGGACAGGCAAGCTCTTACAACGCACCTTCACGAGGAAGGGAATCCGGAGAGCTGGGAGCGGCTGAAGCTCGACGAGCGGTTTTATTTGTCCCTATGGCATTTCGCCCTGGTCCTCGACGGCCCAGAGATTTCGCTGCGATGCCACGAAGAGCGTCTTATTGGCGGTGCACGGAATCGACCAGACCGGCGTACCCAGCTTGATCTCAGCTAGCACTTTTCTCTCCGGCCCCGTGGCCAACACCACGAGCGACTTCCGCGTGCCGATCCAGAGCTTGCCGTCGGCCACGAACGTGCTCGACCAGATCTCCTCGCGGGTGTCATGCACCCAGTGCAGCCGGCCCGTGGCCGCGTCGAGGCAATGCACCTTGCCCGCATACTCGGCCGCGTAGACGAGGCCGTCAGCCACCGCCACCGTCGAGAGCGCCCGGCCGATGCCGGTGTATTGCCAGATCCGTCCGCTCTTGGTGATGTCGCCCTGGCCATCAATCGCGATGCAAGAGAGCGCGCCGCGTCCGGGACCATGCACCGGATCCTGACCGATCCCCACGTAGATCCGGTTGCCCGCGATCACCGGTGATCCAATGACCTCATTGGGGCTGACAAGCATGCCATCGGCGTCCAGCGTGCGCGGACCGCCTCGCACGAGCGACCAGTAGTCGATCTTGACGCCCCCTCGCTCCCGATAGCCGGGCGGATTGCAGTCAAACGACCAGGTCTCCTTCAGCATTGCCGGTGTGTCGCCCGCAACCGCGTCCCGCGGCAGCGGTTCGAAGCTGTGACAGCGGCCGTCGCCTCCACCAAAGACAACCTGTCGACGGCCCTTCACGTCGGCTAGCGTCGGCGACGACCACTGACCGTGGAAGACATTCGCGCTGACCCGCCCGTCGTCCCGCGCCAGCAACGTACCGGTCTGCTTGTCGAGCACGATGAGCGATGCCGCCTTTGGCAGCACCACCTTGCCGTCATAGACGCCATTGGCCGTGCCAACATAGAGCTGGTCTTCCACCACGAGGATCGAACAGTTTGCCGCGTCGTGTGGAAACACAGGGAGGTCGCGGATCATGTCAAACCGCCAGAGAATGTCGGCATCGCGTGGCCCCGGCTCCACGGGCTTCGCTCCTTCCGGCACAGAGAACGTGGCCTCGGCATTGAAGGGGCCGTCGTTGCCGTTGGCCATGCCGGCCACATCGAGGCAGACCACCTCGCAGCGGTTGGTCACCAGGTAGACGCGATTGCCATCGACGGTCGCCGTTGAGCAGATACCGAGGTTCATATCGTCAAAATCTTCGCTTACCTTCGCGCGATCAATCTCCAGTCGCGGTACGACCAGTCGCCAGACAAGGTCACCCGTCTGCTCGTCGAGGCACATCAGCACGCCACCGTTTGTCGGCCGAAAACGCTCGTCGTTGAGATCCTCGTCGTTGGTGCCGATGTAGACCCGGCCGCCAGCGACCACAGGACAGGAGTAGTTCTCGCTGCCAAGGCGGACCATCCAGCGGACGTTCTTCGACGTCCCCGGATCGAATCCCATCCGGTCCCGCTTCTTCTTCCCCGGATGAAATGTGGCCGGCAGCCCCGCTTCATGGGCGACGAGGTTACGGAATTGGCCACCGCCCCACTGCGGCCAATCCGCGGCGGCGGCCGGCAGTCCCGAAACCAGACAGAGAACGGTAGACAACACCGCCAGTGGAACGCAGTTGGGCATTTGACAGCCTGCCATGGAAGATTCCCCAGAGGAACGAGGTTATTTTGGTGTCGTTCCCGCTCCGGGTCCAGCCACCAGCCCTCATCCGCATGATCGACGATACTACCACCGTTTCTGACCTCCAGGCAGCCCCCGAGCGCAGGGTCGATCTGGCCATCGTCGGGTCCGGCGCCGCCGGGCTCTTCGCGGCGATCTGGGCGGGCCGCGCCGCTCAGGAGCGGGCTACGCCACTTTCGATTCTGGCGTTGGATGGCGCCCGCAAACTCGGCGCCAAGATCCTCGTGGCCGGCGGCGGCCGCTGTAACGTCACCCACTGGCAGGTGACCGAGACTGACTACGCGGGCAGCACAGCGCCCGCCATCCGCAAGGTGCTCGGCCGCTTCACCGTCGACGACACGGTGAAGTTCTTCACTCAAGCGGGCGTGGATTTAAAACGCGAGGACACTGGCAAACTCTTTCCCGTCACCGACTCAGCGCGAACCGTGCTGGATGCACTTCTCCGCGAGGCGACCGGTGGCGGTGCCGAGCTCATGCATCCCGCCCGGGTCGAAGCGATCGCCCGCGACTCTGCCGGCTTTCTGCTGATGACGTCGGCCGGCGACTTCCGGGCGTCGCGGGTGATCCTCTGCACCGGCGGTAAGTCGCTGCCCAAATCGGGCTCCGACGGCGGCGGACATGCGATTGCCACTTCTCTCGGTCACTCGCTCACGCAGCCACTCGTGCCGGCGCTTGTGCCGTTGCTCTTGCCGTCAGGCCACTGGATCACGGAATTCTCCGGCCTTACGCTGGCAACAGAAATGATCCTCGCCTCCGCCACCGGCAAACGGATCAAGGCGTTCACCGGCAGCACGCTCTGCGCCCACTTCGGCCTCACCGGACCGGCCGTTCTCGACATCAGTCGCCACTGGCTCATCGAACGCGATCGCGCGACGACGGTGGGCGGTCCGCCGCCACGGCTCACGATCAACTGGCTCCCAGGGAAGACCGCTCAAGACGTCGATGCACTGCTGCTGGCAGCACGTGGTCGTGGCACGCTCAGCATACTTCGCGAGCACCTGCCCGACCGGCTTGCCCGACAGCTCTGCGAACTCGCCGGCGCACCCGGCACAGGCGACCTGCCCCGCGAGGCGAGAAAGAGGCTTGTGCAACTGCTCACCGCCACGCCGCTGGATATCACCGGCGATCGCGGCTTCACGATCGCAGAGGCGACTGCCGGTGGTGTGCCGCTCTCTGAAATTCGCCTCCATACGATGGAGAGCCGCCTTTGTCCGGGGCTTCACTTTGCTGGCGAGGCGCTCGATGTCGACGGCCGTATCGGCGGCTTCAATTTCCAGTGGGCCTGGGCGAGCGGCTTCATTGCCGGCACCGCCGCGGCGGCGGCATTCACGACACCGGGAGACAGTGGCTGAGCGGACGAGCCAAGACCTGCTTGGGCTGTGCCAGCAACGCGGCGGGGATTTCCGTACCCAACAACCGCGTTGCGCCGGCGATCACTTCCTCGACACTGATATCGAGCATCGATCGCGGGACCGACGCCGCTCCGGCAGCTCCCTGAATGACGACGCTGGCCGTTTTCCAAGGGTGCCATTGCCTGGGATCGGTCGGGCCAAAAAGGACTACCAGGGGCACCCCGTGCGAGGCGGCGATGTGCGGCAGTCCGCTATCGACCCCCATGCAGAGATCCATGCGCGAGAGCAGCGCACCCACCTGCCGCAGCCGCACTCTGACCGAATGATCGTGAACGCGGGCGGCGACACGCTGATCAAGCTGGCTGATGATTTCTTGGTGCAGGGCGATGTCGTCCGGGCCGCCACAGAAGAAGATCTCGCAGCCCCTCTTCTCGACCAGCCAGTTGATCACTGCTGCCCAGCGTTCGATGGGCCAATGCTTCCGCCCATTGGTGGATCGCACCGCTAGAAACACGCGTGGCCGTCCGGCGGGCAGATCTTCCAGCAGGCGGTTGATCGCAAGCCGATCCTGCTCGGTCACCCAGTTTTCATTGTGTCCATCGTCGACGTCGATGCCGTCGTCGCGGAGGAGATCGAGGTAAGACTCCACCTGATGGCGGCCCCGCTGCGGCCGCACCGCTCGCGACAACAGGCCGCTGCGGGCCTCCGCCGCATGGCCAACCCGCCAGGGAATCCCGGCCAGCCAGACCAGCAGGCCGCTTGAGAAGGATCGCTTGAAGAGGTAGGCACGTGAATACTCTCGTGAACGTAGCCAGGCTGCGCGGCCGAGGAGGGCCGCCAAGGCCGCGGGCATGAACCACTGCGGCCGCGGCGGCTGCGGCCAGGCGATGAGAGCGTCATTGTAGGGGCATTCGGCCAGCACAGTTGCCGCACCTGGCGGAACGAGCACGTCGATCTCGGCCTGCGGAAACCGACGCCGGAGGTTACGAAAGAAAGGAATGCCCAGGACGGTGTCGCCCAGAAAGCCGTTTCCCACGACGAGAATCCGCTCGGGCGTGGTTGACGTGGCGGGCATAGACAAAGAGTCTCGGAGCGGGCCGCTAGCGGGCGAAGCCCACGAAGAAGCTGAAGAGTTGTTTGCTGTCGTCGGAGGCGTAAACGACCGGGAAGGCAAAATCGAGGGCGATCGGCGCTGGCCCCATCGCTGGCAGGCTGATTCGCAGGCCGAAGCCCGGCGATACACGCATATTTTTCATCGTCACATTCGACTCGACGGTACCGAAGTCGGTGAAGACAACTCCGCGGAGCGCATCGGTTGCCGTGATTGGAAACATGTATTCGACGGTGTTGAGCCACTCGAACGGACCGCCGATGATGGCCCCATTCTGCCGCGGACTCGCCCCGCGAAACACGAAGCCACGCAACGTGTTGTAGCCACCCGCAAAGAAGTTGTCGTAGGCGGGCGTGTTGGGACCCGACATGCCGAGTACCGAGCCCACGGAGAGCACATGCCGGCCCGAACCATCGGGCCGCTCGTTGAGCAGGAAATACTGCCGACCCTCGAGGATGCCACGCGGATAGACGTAGGTGCCGATCACCTGTTCGAACTCAAACGTCGCCAAGTGACCCTGCGTTGGTAAGAACGGGCTGTCGCGGGTGTCGTGGACGAGGCCACCGCTGAAGCCGTAGACGGCGTTCCTGCCGAGCATGCTTTGAATGGCGGGGGCAAAGACTCGTGGGTTGTAAATATCGACGCTTTCACCGCGAAACGCGGTGTTGACCGACAGGTCGGGGGCAAAGGCAAACTGGTAGCCCAGGCCGACGCGGCCACCGACACGTCCTTCCGCCCAGTCGTAGAAATACCGGGTGTAGTAGGAGGCGCTTGTCGAGAGCCCGATCCGGGTGTCGAAGAGGTACGGCTCTTGGAACGTGGCCGTGTAACGCTGCAACTGCGTGCCGGGCGCGGCTTCGAGTCGAAACCGCTGGCCGGCACCACGAAAGGCGGTGCCGTTACGGATGTCGTCCCAACTCTGCGGCAGACGGGTGATGTCAAAATTCTGCTCGTCGACGACGATGTTGCCGACGAGCCCGGCATTGGAGTTAACGCCCGCACCGATCATGAGGCGGCCGGTCTGAGTCTCTTCGGCATCCACGTCGACGACGACATAGGGCTCCTGGCCCGGAAAGACCTCCAGCGGCTCGGCGCCAAAATTAGGCACCATGCCTGGCTGCATCGCGCCTGGCTGCATCATGCCTGGCTGCATCATGCCTGGCTGCATCGCGCCTGGCTGCATCATGCCTGGCTGCATCGCGCCTGGCTGCATCGCGCCTGGCTGCATCATGCCTGGCTGCATCGCGCCTGGCTGGAACTGTACCGACTGCAGCACTGGCTGGCCGGGCTGCATCGGGGGATTACCCGGAACTTGAGCAACAGAGACCGGCGGCCGTGGAGCGGGCGCAACAGTCCGTGAATAGTCAACCGCCTCAGGGCCCGTGGGCGCCAGTGGCGCGCCACCCCAGACCTGCGGGGCAGGCTGAACCGTGGGCTGCGGGCTCTGCCCCCGCCAGACCAGCGAACTTTCGGCCGACCGCTCCACAGCCTGTCTGTCAGCCTCGGGATTCCATTCCCCTTCGAGGTCGAGATCGAGCACCGCGTCGGCCTCTGCTTCGTCGTCGGGGCTTTGTCCGCGGAAACCCGGCCGCTTGGAATCGCGGGCAATCTGCTTGTTTTCTTCCCCCTCGGGTTTACTAAATGCGATCCGCGGTCCCTCTCCCTTGGCGGCATCGGCAAGAAACAGGCTGCTCGACTTCAGCCGCCGTTCGTCTTCGCGGAGCTTGCGGATGTCGAGTATGTCGCCGGGCCGCAGCGAGAGCCGATTGAGCACGGTGCTGTGCCGCGTGTGCGGATGCTCGCCGCGGATGCGAACGTTGATCTTACCCACGCGATAGCGCTGCCCCTCGTCGATATTATAGACAAGGTCGAGCTGCCCCGGCTCCTCCAGAAACCGTGGATCGGCCCGGATGTCGGCAAAGACGAAGCCACGACCGCCGTAGATGTCGCGGATCAGACCAAGGTCGACGTCCATCTTCGTCTGGTTAAACGACTGGCCGCTGGTGAGCTTGAGATCCCGCGTGAGAAATTCGCTCTTAAACTTGTTGTTGCCGACAAACGATACGTTGCGGACCGAATACCGCGGCCCCTCGTTGATCACGAAGGTCAGCATCGTCCACTCGCGCTTGCCGCCGTTGACCACTTCGACCTCGCGGCCCACCTTCGCCTGGAAGAAGCCGAGGCTGCGATAGTAGGCGGTGAGCGTCTCGACATCGGCATCGATTTTGGTGCGGTCGAGATCGCCGCCGATGAGCCAGAGCACGCCCGGCTTCGACTTGATCTGCGTGAGGAGCCGGGCGTCGGTGGCAATGCTGTTGCCGACAAAGCCTGTCCAGAGCGATTTACGGCTTCGCCCCTCGTCGATGAGAAATACAGCTCCCTTGTCGCCCGGCTTGCTCCCCTCGATGGTGGTCACCTTCGCGGAGTCGTAGCCCTTTTCGTGATAATAGGATTCGATCCGGCGGCGAGCCTCCTCGACGACGTAGGCGTCCATCGAATCACCCACGTCAATCTCAGACTTCTTACGGATGGTGCGGCTCGGCATCCGCTGGTTGCCGACATATTTCACGTACCGCAGCATCGGCCGCTCCACCACCTGGAAAATGACGACCACGCCCTCTTTGACGCGAACATACTTCGGGTGGACGTCAACGAACTTGCGGCAGCGATGGAGGGTGCGAACGTCCTCCTCAATCACATGGGTGTCAAAAATTTGGCCGGCGCGGGTGACGAGTTTCGGGAGCTTCGATACATCGGTGGCATGGTTCCCCTCGATCCGCACCTCGACGATGCGATTGGCCTCATCAACAACCGTAGCTCCGGCCGCAGGCGGAGCCGCGGCTGGCGGTAGGGGCGTGATGTCGCCCGGGAACTGGGCCTGGGCGGCCGTGATCCAGAGCCCCGCGCATGCACACGCAAGCAGTCGGGGGACCAGCGATTTCAGACTCATGCGAGGGAGCATCAAGGGTGCCGATCAGGAAAGGGGCGGCAGCGGGACGGAGAGGAATACTGGAGTCCCCAACTTCGTCACAAGTCGAAAAGTGTCCTGCGGACATGTGCTACCCCTTTTCCTCTCTGAGGCTGCCGGACCGCGGATGGACCGTGCTTTCCTCCCCTGCCCAGATACCGATGCTTGACTGTGTGGGGCAAAATCCTGTATTTTTTGATGTTCCGGCGGACTTTTAAGCGACTTTCACCGCGAGTCTGACTCGCCGGTTGCATGGCAATTCACGCCTTTGGCTCCTGCCCATGCCGCCCATCGCTCCCACGGTTATTGACCTCCGTCGCACCGATGATGCCCGCGACGTCGTCCATCGAGCCGTCCAGGCATTGTCTGAGGGACGGCTGATCGCCTTCCCAACGGAAACCGATTACGTGGTTGCCGCCAGCGCCAGACATGCGGCAGCGGTCGAAGGATTGGTCTCGCTGGCTCCCGAACGGCCGGGAGAGCCGCGGCTGTCGCTGGCGCTGAAGAGCATTGATGAAGCCCTTGATTGGGCACCCCGCCTCAACCCGCTGGGCCAACGCTTGGCCCGCCGCTGTTGGCCGGGACCGGTAACCATCCTGGTGGCCGACGACCATCCCGATAGTCTTGTGCAACGGCTACCGGCCGGGGTACGGCGGGCGATCATCGGGGATGGGCGACTCCGGCTCCGGGTGCCCGGCCACCCCATGCTCGCCGACTGTATGCGGATGCTGGCGGGACCGGTGGTGCTCGCGGAAACCGTCAGCGAGACGGGTGTCTCGCCGGTCACGGCAGCGGAAGTGATCGAGCAGTGCGCGAAAGCGACGGGCTCACGGCTGAGCCTGGTGATCGACGACGGCCGTGCCCGGTACACGCAGCCGGCCTCGACCATCGAGGTCGACGACTCGGGTTTCCGCATCGTGCATCCCGGCATCGTCTCGGAGGACTCGCTGCGGCGGCTGTCGAGTCTGATGGTACTCTTCATCTGCACTGGAAACACCTGCCGCAGTCCGATGGCTGAGACGCTTTTTCGGGAACTGGTCGCGGCACGGCTGGTCTGCAAACCGGACGAGATCGAAGGCCGCGGCGTCGTGGTGGCCAGCGCCGGTGTCGCCGCCTGGGGAGGGGGCAAGGCGAGCACGGG